>NZ_JAQLOJ010000006.1:0-91962 GCF_057808485.1 Acholeplasma sp. ORD1043
ATTTAATATACTTGCTAACTTTTTTAATATTTAGTGAATTAAATAATTGAATGATTTTTAATGAAAATAATTTTCATAAAATTGATTAATACGCTTAATTTATCGTATATTAAAAATAATTTTCATGGTTTCTTATATAAAATAAGGCTATGAAAGCAGTTTCAAAACATAATTTGAAAGGAAGAGAAGAATGAAAAAAATATTATATGGGGTACTCTTTCTCTTTTTTGGTTTGTTAACGGCATGTACAGATGCAGTTGCAGCACCAAAAGAGTATACAGTTACCTTTGATTCAAAAGGTGGTTCAGAAGTAGCTAGTCAAACTGTCAAAGATGGAGAAAAAGCAGTTAAACCAGCAGAAGATCCAACTCAAGATGGATTCACTTTCGAGTATTGGTATTCAACAAATGAAGCAGTTGAATTTAATTTTGACACACCAATTACTGTAAATATTACTTTAAGTGCTAAATGGATTGATAGTGCATCATTATTATTTGAAGAACAATTTGCATTCTTAACTGAAAATAATTATTCATTAAAAATATCTATCAATGAAAAAGATAAAGCAGCAGTTACTGTTGTAGAAATGTTATTTGATGGAAACGTTAGAAAATACATTGATGGCAGTTATGTAGCATTTTATGAAAAAACTGCTAGTGGTTATAAGATGTATGAACAACAAGGTGCTAATTATTTAGTTACATCTTATACATCTAATCTAAAACCAATGTTCTATTATGAATTCAAAGCATCTTCATTCACTTATGTTAATGAATTATTTGTATTAAATATTGGTGAAGAAGTTAAATTCAACAACTTCCTAAATTTAGGTGAAGGCGTTGAACAAATTAAGAATTTATCAGTTGAACCTGGTGATGAATTTGTTAATAAAATTCAATTCCAATTAGTAGTTAATGGAACAACATATGATCTCAATTTAGAATTTAGTTTATTCGGTGAAGTCGACTTAACTTTACCAGAAGTGGGGGCTTAAGAAGATGAGAATTAAAAGAATATTTATTGCATTATTCCTATCAATTTTACTTGTATTAAGCTATACTCCAAATACTCATGCGGCAAGTGATTTCCATTGGGAAATGATTGAACGTGAAACAACATATATCCAAGGGGTTAAATATGTTGATACAAGAGGTTACTTAACACTTAAAGGTGAAACAAAAGAACAACATTATCATGTGTTCTCAGCAAATACAGTAACAACTGATTTTACAGTTGTTGCCGTTGATAACTATCAACCATTTGCTTGGAGTATGTACACATTACCAGTAATGGCAGATGTTGCTAAACAAAGATTCCCTCATTTAAACTTTGTTGCAGGTATGAATGCTGACTTCTACGATTTTAACAATACTGGTCGTGCAACTCAAACTCATATTGTAAACTTTGAAGTATTACATAGAGGTTCATCTGCATCCGTACGTAATGCGATGGGTGTTTTAGATAATGGCCAATTAATCTTTGGTAAACCTTCATATGAAGGTCAACATTTAAACATCTTAAATGAATTTGGTGAAATCAAACAAAGAATTAAAATTAACAAAACAAATGCATTACCTGCAAATAACACTGAACTTGCTATTTTCTATCCAGGTTATGCTAATGCAATTCCGGAAGGATATAACAAAGTAGTCGTAAAAGCATCAGATATCAAATCGGATGCTGGTGGTAACAACCAATATGCTAAAGGTGTTTTATTATCAAGAACAACTGATGCTATTACCGTTGGTGAAAGACAATTTGTTTTAGTTGGTAACGCTTTAAGCGATGAAAACTTAATTACCGAAAATGATACTTTACTTGTACAAGAATTATTAGGTAATGGTTTCCAAGATGCAAGATTTGCTGTTGGTGTTGGTGCCGCATTAGTACTAAATGGTGAAATTCCAGCATCAGTTGAATCTGCAACTCCAAACGGACGTCACCCAAGAACAGCAGTTGGACAAGCAGCGGATGGTACAGTAATTATGTTAATGGTTGAAGGTCGCGATATTCCAAATGGAAGAAATGGTGTGACTTTACCAGAACTTGCTGAAATCATGAAGAGTTTAGGTGCTCAAACTGCATATAACCTTGATGGTGGTGGATCATCAACTGCAATTATTAAAGATGCTGATGATGTTGAGTACACAACTGTTAACTTCTTATCTGACTTGAGATTACGTTCAATTTCAAACGGTATTATGTTTGCAACAGGTGACTTAGAACCAGTGATGCAAATGATTAATTATCCTGATACTCGTGAGAAATTTGACGCTCCAACTGGTTTATATATTGATGATGAAGGTGTATTCCACTTCTCAGGAAATAATGAATACGCACATTACACATTAATGATTAATGGTAAACCAATGTATATTACAAAAGAATCAGTACCTTTATTACTTCCTGCTGGACAATATCAAATCCAAGTAGCAGTTAAAGGTAATGCCGAATATGCAACTTCTGCATACTCAGAAACATATACATATAACGTTCATAAAGATAACGTTAAAGCAATTTTAGACTTGATGCGTAATATGGCTTCAAGATAGTTAAGGAAAATATTATGGATTATAAAAAAGTAACACAAGCAGATGTTGATTATCTATCATCTGTTGTTGGCAATGAATTCATCCAAGCATTTGATAAAGTGGATGTTAAATATTCATTTGACCAATTAGGCACTGTTAAAAACTTCCCAGAAGTTGTTGTAAAAGTTGCTGATAAGTTTCAAATTCAAAAAGTAATGAAATATGCATATGAAGAAAATATCCCTGTTACCGTACGCGGTGCAGGGACTTCCCTTGTGGGTGGTTCTGTCGCTGTATGTGGTGGTATTATGCTTGATATGTCTTTAATGAACAAGATTAAAGAATTAGATCAAACTAACCTAACATTAACAGTAGAACCAGGCGTAAAGCTGTTTGAAATATATCAAGCAGTAGAACCTCATGGTTTATTCTATGCACCAGACCCAGGTGAGAAGAATGCATCAATTGGTGGTAACATCTCTACAAATGCTGGTGGTATGCGTGCTATCAAGTATGGAACTACAAGAGAATGGGTACGTGCTTTAGAAGTCGTAACACCAAAAGGTGAATTATTAAAATTTGGCTCAAAAGTTGTTAAAAACTCAACCGGGTATGGTTTAAAAGACCTGATTATTGGTAGTGAAGGTACGCTTGCTATCATTGTTGAAGCAACCCTAAAACTGATTCCAAAACCAAGATTTATCAAGAGTATGTTAGTATGTTTTGATGACCGTGAAAAAGCAATCAATGCTGCACCACGTATCATTAAAGATTATGTACTACCGACTGCTGTTGAATATTTTGAAAAACAAGCACTTGATTATAATGAAGCATTTTTAGGTACATCTGTTGATGGTGGAAACTATCAAGCATATTTACTATTAAGCTACGATGCAAATGATGAAGAGTCATTGGATAAAGATTTAGCTGCTGTAAAGAAATTATGTCTTGAAAATTATGGTGCAGGTGATGTGATGAGTGTTGACCCTGCTTCAAAACGTTCTAATATTTGGAATGTGCGTGGTGGATTCTTACAAGCGATTAAAGCATCATCAAGCTTCATGGATGAATGTGATGTTGTTTTACCTCGTGCTAGAATTTCAGAATTCTTAGCTTATGTAAGATCAGTTTCGGAAGAACTAGCAATTAGAATTCCATATTTTGGTCATATTGGTGATGGAAACTTACATATTTACTTATGTAAAGATGATATGAGTGACGAAAAATGGGAAGAATTAGTCAATTTAGGCTTTGATAAACTTTATAAAAAAGCATTTGAATTCGGTGGCTTAGTTTCAGGTGAACACGGAATTGGTTTAGCGAAAAGAGCCTATATGAAGCAATTATTAGGTGAAGAGCAACTGATTTTAATGCGTGGAATTAAAGCAGTTTTCGACCCTAAAAACTTACTAAATCCTAATAAAGTTATTTCATAACAATGTAAAACTTTAATAGTTTTAAAACGGTTTCATTCATGGTATAATTACAAATAGCAAAATGATGCAGCAGAAGAGGGTGTGTTATACGATGAGTGTAATGTTAAACATGCTAAAAAATAAAGAAGCTTTGAGTATGGCAGAAAGAGTTGTTTTAGACTATCTTATTGAAAATAAGAGTGTTTTAACAGACTTTTCAGTCGAAAAAATTGCTGAAGCGGCTTATACATCTCCAGCCTCAGTGGTTAGAATGTGTAAAAAGTTAGGTTATAAAGGGTTTAAAGATTTTAAAATTGATTTTATCCTTTCAAACTCAAAAGTAGAGATTCCTGAGAGTTCAGAATACAATGATATTATCTTAATAAAAGATCAAAACAGTGGTATAAAAGCCATCGAAAATAATATTCGTGCGCTAGAAGAAACCATTAAATTATATGATGAAAAGACGTTTACTAAAGCGGCTTATTTAATCATGAATGCAAGAAAAATTTTAATCTTCGGTAAGGGTTCAAGTTACTTAGTTTGTAAAGACTTAGAAATGAAACTTAGAAGAATTAATAAATTCTGTATTGCCCAAGGTGAATCACATGATCAATTAGTTGATGCTTCATTCATTAACTCAAAAGATGTGATAATCTTTGTATCAAACTCAGGTAAAACAAAAGAAATTGTAAGTGCTGCGCTACTTGCTAAAGAAAATAAGACTCCAATTGTATCGATTACAAGAATTGGTTCATCAACATTAGCAGATCTTTCAGATGTTGTATTATATACATCAGCACTTGAGTCTGAATTTAGATCAGCTGCAATGACATCAAGAATTTCTCAAATGTCAGTTGTTGATGCTTTATTTGCAAAATGTGCATATATCGATATTGACCGTTCAATTCAAGCGTTAGAGACAACTTATAGAACCTTTAAAAAGTTCAAAAGATAATAAAAATGAGCAATAAAACACATTCGCCAAAAGAATGTGTTTTTTTCTATTTTTGAAATAAATAATCTAAAATAATAACGCTTACATTTATATAAGAAAAATCTTATATAATAAAGATGTCTTGAAAAAAGGATGGTTCAAAAATGAATGAGGGAAGATTAGCTGCCGGGATTATGAGTGGTACTTCGCTCGATGGTATTGATGTTGCAATCGCAACAATCTCAGGTGTTGGTTCTGAAATTAAGATCGAGATGATCTGTGGAAAGACCTATCCATACCCAGAGCATATTTTAAACCAGGTAAAAAAAGCGATTCAAAACGAACTTAATGTGCGAGAAATATCTAATCTCAACTTTGAGTTAGGTAGACTTTACGGGGAAGTTGTCTTAGCACTTTGTAAAGAAGAAGGTATAACACCTTCTAGTTTAAGCTTTGTTGCATCTCATGGACAAACAGTTTATCATCAAGGTGCATCGGATAAAGACTTTTATCCATCAACATTACAACTTGGTGCTGGAGCAATCATTGCTCAAATGGTTGGCACTGATGTAGTTTATGACTTTAGAGTGGCTGATATGGCAGCAGGTGGACAAGGTGCACCACTAGTACCATTTGTTGATTACATATTATTTGCTAATCAGAACAAAAACAGAATTATTCAAAACATTGGTGGTATCTCAAATATTACAGTACTTCCAAAAGGTTTTGACACAAAGAAAGTGTTTGCTTTTGATACCGGTCCTGGAAATATGATGATTAATCGTGCAATGGAAGTCTTATTCTCAAAACCTTATGATGATGGTGGCAAAATCGCAGCCTCAGGTAAGTTGATTGAAGAATTGAAAAATGAGATTATGGCACATCCTTATTTAACTAAACTACCACCTAAATCAGCAGGTCGTGAACAATTTGGAGTAGAATACACCGACCAACTTTTGAACAAATATAAGTTTTATTCAAAAGAAGATTTAGTGCATACAATCACATATACATCAGCATTGACTATGGCAGATGCAATCAAACGGTTCTCAAAGTTAGATTCAATTGATGAATTAATTGTATCTGGTGGTGGTGCTAAAAATACATACTTACTTAAGGTTCTACAAACTAAACTATTTCCAACCAAGATTTTAACTAGTGACGAGTTAAATCTTTCAAGTGATTTTAAAGAAGCATTGGCTTTCATTGTTATTGGAAATCAAACATTAAATAAAGAAATATCAACCATACCTACAACCACAGGGGCTACTAAAGCAGTGATTTCTGGAAGTGTTGTTTACTACAAATAAAAGGAAGTTCTCCATGAAAAAACTCAACTTAGTCGTGATTGGTGGGGCATCAACTTATACCCCTGAATTAATCGACCAAATTATTAACAATCAGAATGAATTAAATTTAGCTAAAATTACTTTACTAGATATTGCCTTAAACAAAGAAAAGCTTTCAATTATCGAGGGATTATCTAAAAGAATGTTATCAAAAGCTAAATTAGATATTGAAATCATCGCAACAACAAATCGCCGTGATGCATTAAAAAATGCAGATTTCATTATTTTACAGCTACGAGTTGGTAAACAAAATCTTCGTTTCTTTGATGAAACAATCCCTTACCAATATGGTTTACTAGGGCATGAAACAATTGGAATTGGTGGATTATTCAGTGCACTAAGAACAGTACCTGTGATCTATGAAATCATTGAAGACATTAAAGAAATTTGTCCAAATGCTTGGACACTATGTGTATCAAATCCAATCGGAATTATCAGCGAAGCAGTCTTTAGATTTTCTGAATATGAAAGATTCATTGGAATTTGTACTGACCCTCTAACAATGCATGAAGAATTAGCAGAAGCAATGAATGTTAAACGAAATGAAATCATTCCATACATTGGTGGTGTAAATGAATTATCATTTGCAACAAAAGTATATAAAAATCATAAAGATAAATTACCTGAACTTCTAAAGAATTCTAATCTACATGAATGTGTTAACCTTTCTAAAAACGAATTAACAGTTTTAGAATGTTACCCAAATCCAGCAGTTGGATTTAACATTCATCATGAAGAAATCTTAGAAACTAGAGCTAAGAAACCTGCACGTGCTAAAGTAGTTGCACAAATCGAAAATGAGCTTTTTGAAATTTATAAAGATGAACATCTTGATACAAAACCAAAAGAACTAGAAAAACGTATTGGTACAAACTATGCGAAAGAAGTGATTGACATCATGATTTCGATGGTTCAAAATAAGAAGAACTATTTTGTAGTCAATACCATCAATCGTGGACATATTACAGATATTAGAGAAGAGTGTGCAATTGAAATTACATCTCGTCTAACATCAAAAGGCCCACTTCCTGTTCATATTGGTGAATTACCTCAGTCAGTTAAAGGACTTGTTCAACATCAAAAAGCATATGAAGAACTACTGTGTGATGCAATTTATGAAAAGAATTTAACAAAAGCCTTAATGGCATTAAAACTACATCCTTTAACACGTTCAAGTAAACAAGCAACCAATGCATTTAATGAATTATTAAAGGTTAACAAACCATATCTTACATATTACGGAGATTTCAATGATGAAATTAATTAATTATAAAACAGGCTTACCAATGAATTATTTTCAAACTGATGTTCAAATTGAAGTACCTGAACAATTCAATTTGAAAGATGTTAGAGCTTTTTGGGTTTCAAATGTTGTTAATATTGACCTTCCAAAAGCAACTAATCCTGAATACAAAGCTAAAATTCAAGAAATGTTTGAAACAGCAAAAAAATTCAACATTAATACAATCTTTTTCCAAGTTAGAACGACCAATGATGCATTCTATAAATCTAAGTTAAATCCAACAAGTCGTTACTTAGTTGAAAAAGAAGGGGATGTTCCTCCATTTGATGTCTTTAAATACGTATTAGATGAGGCAAAAAAATACGGTATTGAAATTCACGCATGGTGTAACCCTTATAGAGTTTCTATGCAAAAAGACTTAACTAAAGAACAGTACTTAGAAACTTGTGATGACTTAAACTTTGCCAAACGTCATCCTGAGTTAGTAGTTGTTGATAAAAATGGTGGTTTAATCTTAAATCCAGCAAGAAGTGAAGTTAAAAACTTCATTATTGATTCAATGCTTGAAATCTTAGAAAACTATGATGTTGCAGGTATTCACTTTGATGACTATTTCTATCCTTATGCAGGTTTATCAGATAATGATAATGATTTAGCTGATTATGAAGCATCTGGTAAAAAGGTAAGTTTAGATCAATTTAGACGTGATCAAATTACAGAAGTTATTAAACGACTAAAAGATGAAATTAAAGCCAAACATCCTGGTAAACGTTTTGGAGTTTCACCGTTTGGTATTTGGAAGAATAAAGCATCGGACAGTCTTGGATCAAATACAGACCCAAGATGTTCTGAAAGTTATTCAAACCAATATGCTGATTCACTTTTATGGATTAAAGAAGGATATATTGATTACATTGTTCCACAATTATATTGGGACTTTGCTCACTCTCTAGCACCATTTGCTGATTTAGCAGTTTGGTGGAGTGAAGCTGTTAAAGGCAGTAAAGTAGACCTTTATATCGGACATGGTGCATACCGATTAGGTAGCGAAGGTGGATATGAAAATCCACTTGAAGTTGTTAATCAATTAAAGTTCGCTAATCAATTTGAAACCGTCAAAGGAAATATTTTCTTTACATATAAAACATTCTTAGATAAAGATAAATCAGAACAAGGCATGAAATTGGTTTGTGACTTATTGAATGAGAGGAAGGGATAATAACGGATGAAGAAATTATTAATTACAATCATGTTACTAGCATCGGCAATGTTCTTCTTGCCAAAAGAAGAAGCATATGCTGATGAAATGAATGAAGTACTTGAAGCGAATCAAATAATTATGGAAGAAAAAGGAGAGTTTCGTGCTGCCTGGCTTTCACATTATATTGGTTCAATGCCAAATTATTTAACTGAGGCTTCATTTAAACAACAAGCAACTCAAGTTTTAGACATTTTAGAATATTACAACTTTAACGCAATGATTATTCACTTTAGAACACATAATAATGCGTTATACAAATCATCACTTAATCCAAAAGCTAGCTGGTTTGGGGCAGTGGATTTTAATGAATTTGATCCAATGTTATGGTTAGCTGATGAAGCTCATAAACGTGGTATTGAATTCCATGCATGGTTAAACCCATATCGTTTAGGTACACAATATGTTGGTTCAATTCCATCAGCTAATCCACAAAACGACCCAGTCAATGTTTTACAAAATGGAAGCACAAGAATCTTAGACCCAGGTCGCCCTGCGGTTAGACAACACATTTATGATACAATCTTAGAAATTGTTGAAAACTATCCAGTCGATGCAATTCACTTTGATGATTATTTCTATGCTAATTTAGGTGCGAATGGTGCAACTTCAGGGGCAAACACAATTTTAAATGAACCTGACCAAGCAACCTATAACCTATACAAAGGCAATTACTCTTTAACATCAGCAACTGATAAAGCTAATTGGAGAAGAGATCAAATCAATATACTTATTGAAGGCATTCATAATGTCTTAACAGAATTTAATGAACAAAATAACCGTCATGTGCAATTTGGTATTTCACCAACGGGTATTTATAAAAATGGTAATGGTGTGGTCACTTATGATAATGATGGCCATGCTGTAACAAATGGTTCAAATACAAACGGTCAATCACACTATGCTTCATACTTATTCGCTGATACATTGAAATGGGCTGAAGAAGGTTGGATTGATTACCTATTACCACAAAGTTATTGGGCTATTTCACACTCAGTTGCTGGTTATAAAGAGGTTATGGGATGGTGGAATAAAGCCTTCAAATATCTAGATGTAAACCTATATTCAGGCTTAGGTGTTTATCTTGCTAATGATCCTGATGGTTTCTCTTGGGCAACAGATACTCAAGAATTTGTTAAACAAATGGAATACTTTAGAACCTTAGAGGCTGCAAATGGTGTGAGTATTTATCATTTTAATGCGGTCAAAGATGCTTATAACAATACCGGTTCAAAAGCAGCTAATCAAGTAAGAAATGGTGCACCAATTGCATGGCCAACTAAAACTGTTTTACCAGAAATTAAAAATATGGAAAGAGAATTAGTTGATGCAGTAACTGGTATTAACCATTCAGCTGGCACATTAACATTTAATACACAACCAAACGCTAAATTCTATTACGTTTATCGCTCAAATGATGACTTAACATATTCTAATGAAGAAATATTTAAAGTTGTTGGAGCATCAGAAGCAGCCACAATTTCTATTTCAACAAATGATTTAGATGGCAGTTATAACTATAGTGTTAGAGCTTTATCTGGCACAAACTACTTAGGACCAACATATGTTGCAACTCTTGATGAACCAACAATTTCATTATCAGGAATTAAGACCGGTGTATTCTACACAACAAGTGTGAATGCAACTATTAACTCAGCATATGATGTTTATTACAAATTAAATAATGGTGAATGGACATTATATGAGGGTCCAATTACTGTTAACACAAATGGCAGAAATGTAATTAAGTTCTATGCTCAAAATGGAACGGAAAAATCAAATATTGTTGAAACTAAATTCAACTCTAATAGACCAAATAGCGTATTACCAACAATTAATATAACTGGTGAAGTTTTACCTAACGGTCGTTATAAAGTTGGTTCACAAGTAACAATTACTGCATCAAGCAATACAATTTGGTACAAGATTAACCATGGTGCACAAAGTGTTGATTGGACCGAATATACTGGACCAATCACTTTAAGTGATGCAACTTTAGTATCTGGTAACTATGTTATTATGGCAAAAACAATTGATTCAGGAAATGTTGAATCAGCTGAAGTACAAAAATCTTATCAAGTAGGATATCCTCAACCAACTCTTGAATTATCTGGTGATGGTGTTGATCCAGATTACTCAACATTAGAAATTGTTATTAATTCAGAGTCACCTCAACCACAATATAGAATCAATAATGGTTCATGGACAAACTATACAGGGCCAATTCTATTTAATACAGGTGGTTCTTATAAGTTTGACTATCGAAATGCAAGTGGTGATACAACGTATACCAAGAACTTTAATATCGTTGGTGCACCTGAAATGCCAACTTATGAAGTAACGGGTACTAAAGAAGGTAACTATTACACATCACCTGCAACATTAACAATTCATCCAGTAGGTCTAGGCACAGTCTTATACCGTGTTCATAATGGATTAACTTGGACTGGCTGGCAAACCTATTCATCACCAATTGAATTTACAATCAATGCTACCTATACTGTTCAATTTAAATCAACTTTAGGTGGACAAGAAAGTGATGTTGAAGAAATTAGAATTAGACTTTCTATCCCATATAACGAAGACAATCCTTATGTATATCGTAACGGTGGTTTAGTTTATTATTATCAAACACAAACTCCAGTTGAATTACCTACAACTTACACAGAAAAAGAAGATGAAGTACGTGCAGTTTGGGTTGCAACCGTTTCAAATATCGATATCAAATTACATCAAAATCAAGCTCAATATAAAGCTGAAATGATTGCAATTTTAGATAGATTATCTGCTTTAAACTTTAATACTGTATTCTTCCAAACTAGACCAATGAATGATAGTTTCTATCCTTCAGAGTATGCACCATTCTCAAGATACCTAACTGGTACTGAAGGTGTTGACCCAGGATGGGATGTATTTGAGTTCTTTATTACTGAAGCACATAAACGCGGTATTGAAGTCCATGCTTGGATGAATCCATATCGTGTTGCAACAGGAACTAAATCAAAAGCAGAACAACTAGCAGAATTATCAGATGGTAATTTTGCAAAACAAAACCCAGATTATGTTATTCAAGATACAACAGGTGCATTAATTTTAAATCCTGGTATTCCGGAAGTTAGAACATATCTATATAACATCATTGAAGAATTAATGGCTAACTATGATGTTGATGGTGTACACTTCGATGACTATTTCTATAGTTATTCAGGCACGCCAAATGCAGAAGATCAAGCAGCATTTAGCCAGTACAATCCTCAATCATTATCACGTGATGATTGGAGAAGAGAAAACATTAACGAACTTGTTAAAACAATCTTTGAAATGGTAGAAGCTCACAATACGCAAAATGAAGCTGCCATTAAATTTGGTATTTCTCCGTTTGGTATTTGGAGAAATAAATCAGCAGATCCACTAGGTTCAAATACAGCTGGTAACCAAAGTTATAGTGCACAATATGCAGACACTAGAAAATGGGTTAAAGAAGGCTGGTTACACTACATTATGCCTCAACTTTACTGGCAATTTGACCACTCAGTGGCAAGATTTGCTGACCTTGTTGATTGGTGGGTAGAAACTGTCGAAGGTACCGATGTTAATCTAATTATTGGCCATGGTTTCTACCGTTATGCAGAAACATCTAATAACTGGACAAGCCAAGATGAATTCTTAGAACAAATTAGATACATTTCACAATATGAAGCAATTAAAGGTTCATCAATCTTTAGTTATAAGACATTAAATAGTTCTCACCAATATGTCACACAAGCATTAACAAGATTAAATAACACGTTCTGGACTAAACGTGCTGGTTTCCCATGGGCATCAACTGTTGGTGAACCACAAGTCATTGAACCAGAACCAATTTACTATGATGTTGAGTTCTTTACAGGTAATGGTACAACAATCTCTAAGATGGTTGTAGAAGCAGGTAAGAAATTAAACATGCCAGCAAATCCAACTCAAGAAGGATTCGAGTTTGATGGTTGGTTCCTAGATGCATCATATAATGTCGCATTTGATCCAAACACTGAAATTAATAGCAATTTGGTACTCTTTGCAAAATGGAAAGAAGCACCAATCACTGAACCAGAACCAGAACCACAACCATCATCTGGATGTTGGTTCTTATGGGATGCACCAAGTTTTATCTTTACTTTAATTGGGGCAGTTACCTTAATGGGCATAGCCTATGTATCATTTAGAAAATATTAAGAAAGGTCAATAAATTTGAAAAGTTTAATCAAACAATTGCTTGAAACTGGTGTAAAAGAAGGGCATTTTCCCGGCTGTCAGTTTGCAATTGTAACACCTAATCAAATCATCTTTGACTATGTTGGGAAAAAACAATTAGTCCCAACCGTGGAGGAAACTTTGGGTAATGAAATCTATGACGTGGCGTCATTATCCAAAGTTGTATCCACAACGACGCTAATCTTAAAACTTGTAGAAAATAACAAGTTATCTTTTAATACTGAAATTAGTAAACTACTACCACGATTTAAACATCGTGGTATTACTGTTATGAACCTTTTAGGACATAACTCAGGATTACCAGCAGATATTTCTGGTGCCAGATTTCTTAAAAATAAAGATGAAGTCTTAAACAGAATCTATGACATGGATTTGCTTTATGAAACTGGAAAGGACTATGTCTATTCTGATTGTGGGTATATTTTACTAGGAGAAATCGTAAAACTGCTTTATGGGAAAGAAATTAATGAAGCATCTCTTGAAGTCATCTTTGAACCACTTAATATGAAGGACACTTCATATCGACCAAACTTATCTAGGGTTGTTCCTACAGAAGTTAGAGAAGATGATGTTTTTAATGGACTCTTAAAGGGAAGAGTTCATGATGAGAAAAGTTTTGCTATGGACGGTTTATCCGGTCATGCAGGCTTATTTTCAACAGCCTATGATTTAGGACTTTTTATTCAATCTATTTTAAATGAAACGTTTGTTTTAAATAAAGAAACAATGGAATATATGTTTACACCTATCATTTCAAAAGAAATTAATGGTTTGAATGTAACTAGAACCTATGGCTGGCTAAAACCAGATAAAGGTTCATTTGCTGGCAACTTACATGATTTAAAAGAAACCATTGGTCATACAGGTTTTACTGGGTGTCACTTATTTATTGATAGAAAAAATAAAATTGGATTTGTACTACTTTCAAATGCAGTACATCCGAAAAGAAGTATGAACGGAATTATTCCGTATAGAAATAAAATCGGGGATATTATTTATGAACATAAAGGAGGACTTGTATGAAAAAATGGTTATTAAGTCTAGGTCTTATTTTCACAGCAATGATACTTGTTGCATGTGAAAATCCAAAAGATCCAATTGATGAAGAGGAACCACCTGTAATTGAGCTACCAGAGCTTACTGCAGATGATTCTAAAGCTAATCTAAATACATCAAGAAAATTAGCAATCGTATGGGATATTGTAGAAGATGAAGTGACTTTCATGTCATCAGATGAAACCAAAGCAACAGTTTCTTCAGATGGCGTTGTCGAATTCAAAGGTTTAGGTTTTGTTGTCATAACTGCTGCAACTAAAAATGGTGATGTAGCAACTTTCATCATTGAAGTTTTTGATGTCGTTGTTGTTAAAGCAGGGACTAAAACTGACGATTCTGTTATTGTTGATGGTCTTGAGGTATTCTATGGAGAAAAATTAGTTGATAATCTGGAAGATGCCGAAGAGTTATTATCTTCGTCTACTACACTCTATATTAAAGAAGGTACATACGATACCGAATTTGCTATTACAGTTGACGGCTTAAAAATTGTTACTGATGAAAATGTCATCATTACCCGTCCGTTGATAGTTGATGCGAAAAATATCAAAATTGAAAACTTCAATTTCACTAACGAAGGTTTAATTACAAGTACTTTAAATGCAGAAAATCTTGTTATTAAGAATAACAAATTTGATCATGTGTCAAATAATGCTATTTCTTTATATAATAGCGAAGGCGTTTTAATTGAAGGTAATGAATTTAATGATATTGATGGTGCTGCAATTAAAATTATTGATTTTGAAAAAGGACAAATTTCAATCAACAAAAATATCATTAAAAATGTAAAAGATGGTATCTATCTTGAAAGTAATCAATATGATGAAACAACTTCAATTAGTATTCAAAGAAATGAATTAGAAAACTTTGAAACTGGTTTTACTGTACTTTTAGATGATCAAGCAATTTATGCAATTGTACGTTTTAATGCATTGAAAAAAGGAATAGAGTCATACATGGCTAAATCTTCTAATTCAGCACATCGTATTGACTTTACATTAAACTATTGGGGTGAGGAAGAACTTAACCCAAATATGTTTATTAATATTCCTGAACTCATGTTAATTGGTAATTATCCAACTAAAGAAAGTATTATTAGTGAGGGTGAATATAATTCAAATCAACCACTATTCTTCTTTATTACAAATCCAGTTGAAACTTTAGATGTGAGAGATACTTATAAATTAGAATGGATTCATTTACCTTATGAATTACCACAAGCAAATGTTCAATTTTTAACGTCACAAATCTCAGCTTTAACAGTTGATAACCAAGGTAACTTAAAAGCCTTACGAAGTGGTTTAGTTAAAATTACAGTGCGTTCAGTAACAAATAATAAAATTAAAACAGAATTAGATATTTCAGTTTTAACTGAACCAGGTATTGAGTTAACACCTGAAACCAAAGAACAACAATTATTAAAAGGTGACTCGATTAAATTAACAGCAGTAGCTTTCCCATATACACTCGCTGATGAGGAAGTGATTTTCACATCAAGCAACCCAGATATTGCAACTGTTGATGATCAAGGACTAGTGCGTTCATTTGAACAAGGAACAGTTACAATCACTGCAAAATTAGCAAGTGATTCAAATATTCAAAATACGTATACTTTATCATTCTATAATGCATTAGATGAAAACAATTTAATGGATTTATTAACGATGTATCAAGTCCATTATTCAAAACTTTATAATTATACAGTAACAGGTATTGGTGACCCTTATTTAAGAGCGGATCAAGAATCCGTGTCTAAATATTATTTTGATAATTTAGTAATTAATGAAATGCTTGTTCCACTTGATGGAGAATATTCATCAGGTACCCGTGGTGCACAAAGTAGACCTGATTTACCTGAAGGTTATACAAGTTATAATCCACAAAATATTTATTGGGTAGTTGTTCACGATACAGCAGTTAACACCCATGTTGGTCAAGCTCAATATTATGCACAATATTTAGTCAATAAAGCATTAAATGGTCCAAGTGATTCAACATCATGGCATTACACAATTGATGATGCAGATATTTATCGACATATTCCAGAAGATGAAGTTGCATGGCATGCCGGTGATGGTTCTACTAGACCTGGTGAAGGGTCATATACTGGTGGCGGAAACAGAAACGGTATTGGTATTGAAACTGCAACATCTATTGGACAAGATATTTACCGTGTATGGCAAAGAACTGCTAAGTTTGCAGGTGACGCACTAGTTAGAAATAATTTACCTCGTGAAAATGTCAAGTTCCATAGAGATTTCTCTGGTAAAAACTGTCCTCAAGTCTTAATTGCATCCGGTTTAATGCCTTATTTCCATGAGTTTGTCGATGTTGAATATAAGGTTGCTAAAAACTTTGCTGATGCAGAGATATTATTTGAATCATTTGATTTAGATATTCTCGATAATAATGGCAGAATTTTATCTTCTCCAGATCATGCAAGAACCGTTTCATATCAAGTAACAGTTACATTTAATGGGGTGACAGAATCACGTGTATTCTACACTCATATCCCTGGTTCTTTACGTTAATTAACATTCATAATATATAAGGAGGGAAAGTATGAAGAAAATTTTTTATATTTTCATGATGGTTTTCACAGCACTAACCTTAGTTGCATGTACAGAAGATGTTGTAATTGAAATTTTAGTTAACAAATCAACTGTATCACTAAATGAAGGTGATACTGAAAAACTAGTTGTAACAACAAACGACGAAGCAGGTTATACTGTCTCGGTCGAAGATAGTTCCATTGCAAGTATTTCAGAAGACTTAACGGTTTCTGCAGTTGCACATGGTTCAACCAAGATTATTTTTACTGCTAAATCAGATGAAACTAAACAAGCCGAAGTTACAGTTACAGTCTTAAAGATTGTAAATGTAAATCTTAGTGCGCCAGATGGTGTACTTTGGGTAGGTATGACATTTGATTTAGAATTTGAAGCAAATGATGAATTAACATTCCAATCATCAAATACGAATGTTGCAGTGGTATCTGCAACTGGTTTTGTTGAATTAGTTGGTCCAGGGGCTGTAACAATTACTGCAACTTCAAAATTAGACCCAGAAGTCTCTGATACTATTACATTAAATGTATTAGACTTGGCACAAGGAATTGCAATCCAAGGTGTTGATAAAGGTAATGTTGGTACTAAACGTACATTATCAGTGGTTGCTGCACCAGAAAATGCAGTAGTTGAAGTTGAGTTTTCATCAAGCGATGAAACGTTAGCTACTGTATCATCAACAGGTGAAGTCACATTCTTAAAACCAGGCGTAGTTACAATTAGTGCGGTTTACGCATTTGACGAATCACTAGTAGCAACAAAAGAAATTGAGATTGTTGATATTGTTGTTGTTGATGCATCAAAACAAGCGGATGATGTTGTTACTATTGACGATTTAGACATTGTTTTTGGTGAAAAATTATTTGCCAATATTACTGATGCACAAAGTGCATTTGCTGAAACTTCAGTTTTATACCTTAATGCAGGAACTTATGGTGCATTTACAATAAATGATGATGTGCAAAGTGTAATCTTTGCAACTGGAGTCATTTTTGAAGATAAACTGACAATTGATAAAGCATCAGTAACAATTGAAAATCTAAAGTTCTTAGGTAATGGTCATATTGAAGCAACAAAAGAAGCCACAAATTTAGTTATTAGAGGTAATCATTTTGAAGGTTTAAATCAAGACGCGATTACAATTATTGAATCTAATGGTTTAGTTGTTGAGTCAAATACATTTAAAGACTTTGCTCACACAGCATTAGTGATCCAAAACTTAAAAGGTGGCCGTCATGATGCTCAAAAGAATTTAATTCAAAATATTAAATTAGCTGTTGATATTACTGGTACAGAATACGATAATACAGCAAGTTTATACATCCAAAGAAATGACATTCAAAATGTTGTATCAGCGTTTGATATTAAACTAGCTGAATCAGCCATGACTGCAATTATTAGATTCAACGCAGTTACAGGAACTTCAAAACTTGCTAAAGCAAACCGTGCGTATATTGACTTTACAATGAATTATTGGGGTCAACAAGAATTAGACTTGAATAAGTTTGAAGGTATTCCTGAAAGAATGTTATTAGGACACTATAAGACTAAAAATGCTATTCCTAGTGAGGCATCTTATAATCCTGCAGTTCCAACATTTATCTTTGTTACAAATCCTATTGAAGAAATCTATTTAGGCACAAATTATAAACTTGAATGGGAATATTTACCATATGAATTAAACAATGCTAGATTTAGAGTATTGACTACCGATGCTAAATTGTTATTGCCAAATGATGCTGGTTACTTAACACCGGTAAAGAGTGGATTAGTAACAATTACTATCCGTTCTGCAAATGCAGCAACAATTAATACAACCTTACAAATTTCAGTGACAACTGATCCTGGTATTGATATTGTTCCAGAAGAAAGAGAACAATCTTTAGTTGTTGGTGACAAATTACAATTAAATGCATATCCATTCCCATACACTTATGCGAATGAACAAGTGACATATGAATCATTAAATACGAATATTGCTACAGTAAATGAAGCTGGTTTAGTCACTGGTTTAGCTGAAGGTGAAGTAATTATTCGTGCACGTCTTGTGAATGAATATTCAGTGTATGCTGATTATGTTGTCACATTCTATGAAAGTTTAGATGAAAATAATCTTTTAGACTTATTAACATTGAATCAAATGGCATTTACAAAAGAGTTTAGATATATGATCATTGGTACAGGAACTTCATATGAAAATATTGATTATGAGTCAGTTTCAAAATATTATTTTGAGAATAATATGCCAATTAATACCGATAAGATGGTACCAGTGAGTAATGGTATTAGACCAGGTACAAAGAAACCTGCGCACCCTGAAGGCATTACAACTTATAACCCACAAAATGTTTATTGGTTAGTTATCCATGATACAGCAAATAACGCTCCAGGTTCTGGTGCATTATCACATGCCAATTATTTATGGAATGCAGCTGCTGCTGGTACTGTATTAAATACTTCATGGACATATACAATGGATGATGAATATTTATATCAACACGTGCCAGAAGATGAAGTTTCATACCATGCTGGTGATGGCTCAACATTACCTGGTCAAAGTACAAATTATCTTGGTGGTGGTAACAGAAATGGTATCGCAATTGAAATGTCGGTTGCACAAGATGATGATATCTGGCGTGTATGGCAAAGAACTGCTAAGTTTGCAACCAACAGAATGGTTTACTATAACCTTCCAAGATCTCATTTCAAATTCCATAGAGATTTTTCAGGTAAAAACTGTCCAAATACATTATTAACTGCAGGGCTTGCAAATTACTTCCAAGAAATGGCTGATATCGAATATAAGATTTGGTCAGAATATGCAAATGCTCAAATCGATTTTGTATCACATAACACAGACATTTTAGATCACCACGGACGTATTATCGCTAAACCTGACCATGCGACAGCGGTATCATATACAATTTCTGTTAATGTGAACGGTTCAACACAACAACGTACATTTACAGTTAACGTTCCTGGTACAATGAGATAATCTTAAAATTAGCTCTTATATGAAATAATTTTTCATAATGTGTAAATACACACATTAATATAGAACATATGGACTTTTTGTTTGACAGCGCTTTCATGTTTCATTAAAATGAATACGTAAGACTCACAAATACAAAAAAAGAAGGAGTAGTAAAAAATGAAAAAAATTCTAGCTATGCTATTATTTGTCTTCGCCGTATTAGTAGTGCTTGCACCTACTTATGCTGCAGACGAAGAAGAATTAATTGAATTATATCCATATGGCGATCCAAACGCTTTATATGGTCCATCAACAATCTACACGTTAGTTGGGGATTCTAACTGGGATGTAGAATTTGCTGGATATCGTTATCATATCGTTCGTGCTGGTGTTCGTATGTTAAGATTCGTAACAGACAGCAATGCTAACGGTACAATTGAAGCAAATGAAATGACTGCATTGTCATGGAACGCATTCGCTTCTTTATACCTAAACGATACTGATGAAGATATCGAAATTGCGACTTCAAATAACCGTACTGACATTTCTACAGTAGTACATCGTATGTATGCTTACTTCAATGAAGAAGGTCAACTATACATGTTTGAAGACCACATCAATACATATTACATTCATAATGATGGTGCGGATGCTAATGAAAATGCTGACTGGCGTTTAGCTACACAAGCTGAAATCGATGCTTTCACAGCTGCTGGTGCTGATGCTGCTACATTAACTCCAAACACTCGCTATGTTCCAATTCGTATTATGTTAGACGCTGCTGACCCAGATGGTCACGTTGCTGAACCTTTAACAAGTTTAGCTTGGACTAACCCTGATGTTGTTGGCGAAGGTGTAACAGATGCTAATAAGACATTATTATTAGATTACGATCCAAGAAACGTAATGGTTCCTGCTGGTCACTCAGTATTATCATTCGGTACTAAAGACCGTGACGTTGATGGTGAAAGAGCTGGTACAGTTGCTTTCATTAAAGGTATGCCTGCTTTAATCGGTGCTAACACTGCTGAAAGAGCAAATATTTCTTACAAACCATTAGCTCCTGCATTTGCTGGTTTAACTACATTAGATAAAGACCCTAACAATGCTGGTGTTCAAATCGTTATTGATCATAAAGCTGCTTGGGATTTACCATTAACTCCATCAGTTTCATGGGTAAGAATGTTTGGTGAAGAAGGCGAAATTATCAACCAAACTGAAAAATTAGACTATACAGTTGAAATTTTAGAAGCTTCACAAGTTGATGAAGAAATCGTTTATGATTCATTACAAACAATTGAATTCACTTATGATGCTGATACAGACACATATTCAAAAGATGCTGAAGTGAATGTTATCGACACAACTGAATTTGGTGCTGCTTATATCGCTAAATTCACTGCTACTGCACCAGATGGTCAAGTAACTGAAGTTATGGTTGACATCGTTGTAGGTATCGTACCTCCACGTTTTGTAGGTGTTGTTGGTAGATTTGGTAACGAATATGTTCCAGTCGACTTATTAGGTTCAGTAACTGCTGTAAGTGGTGCTGGTGTTGATATGACTGATGATATTAGAATTTCATATCCTGCATCATTCAACCCATATGCTCCAAAACCAGGCGTATACAACATTACTTTAGAATTAACTCAACACATTCACATTGCTGGTACTCCAGATATTCCATTACAAATGTTCTTAGGTGAAACAGAAGTTACAACATATACTGTAAACCCACCTGCAGCTCCTGCTACAACAGGTTTACACTTATTTGAAAACCTTACTGCTTATCCATATTCTGTAGCATTTGGTAATGCTGTATTCATGGAAATTGATGCTGAAGGTAAATTAGTTGCAGGCTTCGACAGATCAAACTGGAAGTTCTGGAACGCAGATAATCCTGATTATGCTACAGCTCCAACAACTGTTGTTAACGACGCTACTAAAGCTAAAGCATTCTTAGATCAAGCAATGGCTGCTGGTCACTATGTAATTTATGCAGGTTTTTACCACGTTGTTGGTGCATCTAATGCAGCTGATATTGCTAGAACACTTCAAATTGGTGATCAAGTAATTATCCCTAAAGTTGCTGGTGTTCCTGATGAAGATCATTACATCGACATTTCAACTTCTTACAAATTAACAATTCTTGATACTACTGCACCAACTGCATTAGTAGCAAACCCTAATTACACATTAACACTAGGTTCATTCACAAACGTTAACCAAGCTATCTTAGCTAACGTTATCGCATTTGATAACTACGATACAACTGCACAACTTGCTAAATTCGTAGAAGCAAATGGTGGTATGAACTTAACTACTGCTGGTACTTATAATGTAACTGTTGTTGTTGAAGACCGTGCTGGTAATTCATCACAAGTTTCATTCCAAGTTAAAGTAGTTGCTGCTTCAACAGTTGCTGAAGATGTTGCTGCATTACAAGCTCAAATCGCTTCATTACAAGCTTTATTAGCTGAACAAACTGGCGAATTAGGCGATGATGTAGAAGCTATCCAAGCTTTAATCGCTACTTTACAAGCTAAAGTTGCTGCTTTAGAAGCAGACGTTGATGCAATCCCAACTGATACTGGTTGTGCTGCATTATTCAACATATCAAACATCACAATGTCATTATTAGGTTTAGTAACATTAGCAGGTGTTGCATTTGCTATGTTCAAAAGAAAATATTAATACCTGACATAACATCATAATATAAACACAAAACGAGGGGGACTACTGCAATATGAGTAAGTCCCCTTCAATTTCTTAACATCAAGAAAAGAGGCAAACTATGTATCCATATTTATTTGGTTTTGAATTTTTAGAATCATATTATGTCATGATCATCATTGGTATATTTGTTGCATTATCCGCATTTAAAGTGGTAATGAAGCATTATCAAGTACCTTTTGAGACTTACAATTTCTATCTTAAATTAGCGTTGATTTCAATGATTGTTGGATTCTTATTTGCTTTTTTATTCCAACAAGCGTATAACTTAATCGATGCTTTAATGGAAGGTAGAGAATATCAAGCTCAAGGTATGACCTTGATGGGTGGCGTTATTGGTGGTTTAGCTACTTGGTTTATTGGTAATCGTTACTTTGCAAAAGAAGAAGCGAGAAAACAATTCTTCCTAGTTACAAGTATTGCAACATTTTCAATTATGATAGGTCATGCGTTTGGTCGCATTGGTTGTTTCTTAGCAGGCTGTTGCTACGGCATTGAAACAGATGCTTGGTATGGTATGAAATTTGTAACACATGATCATACGGTTGTACCGACTCAATTTTTTGAAGCAATCTTTATGTTTGCATTAATTGGTGTAGGCATTTATATGATCATGAAGAAGAAAGTCAATTATGTATCATTCTTATATTTTATTGCTTATCCAATTTTTAGATTCTTTATAGAATTTCTAAGAGGAGATGAACGTGGTACACTTCTACCATTATTCTCCCCATCACAATGGCAAAGTATCATTATGTTAGTATTTGCAGTAATTTTATTGGTTAAATACATCAAAAATCCATTTAAAACAGGATATCAAGATAATAAGGTAGTAAATAACTAAAATATCATTATTTCACACGAAAATGTAAACGCTTTTGAAAAAACTTTTTATAATATGAAAAATAGCCCTAGAGTAGGGCTATATATACTATGTATATAGTATAATTAGTGTGTAATAAAATCTAATAAAAACTATAAGAAAGAAGGGAAAAAGAATGAAAAAAATTTATGGCATTCTTACAATACTTGCCTTTGCGTTCCTACTAGTAGCTTGTAATAACGAGCCTGTAGGACCAGGGGATGATGGTAACAATCCACTGACTGGCAATACTGCTAGTATCAGTGGCGCAACAAATGTCACAATTATTGCAGGGGATAATTTTGACCCTAAGGCAGGCGTAACTGCTACAGATACTGAAACAGGCGACATTACTGCTAGTATCGTTATTACAGGTAGTGTATTAACAAATGTTCCTGGAAATTATACTTTAACTTATAAAGTAACTGGATCTGATGGAAAAACTGTTACAGTTACAAGAGTTGTTACAGTTAATCCAAAAGAACAAACAGAACCACCAACTGAAATTGTAATCATGCATGGTGCTCCATATGAAGTGGACCCATTCCATGAAAACTTTACTGGTAAAGAACAACTTGCTCGTCAACAAAAACAAAGAGAAGTTGAAGAACGTTTAAACGTTAAAGTTGTTTATAAAGCTTATCCGGCTTCAGCAGCTTGGGGTGATTCTCGTGTTACAGCAATCGTTAACGCGTCAGTTGATGGTGCTCCTTTAGCAGATATTTATTGGACAACATCTGACTGGACTCAAAGATTAGTTAATGGTTCAGCAATTGTTCCAGTAGATAAATACTTAGGAACTCACGGTTCAAAGATTACTCCAGAAGCTCAAGAAATTGGTTCATACAATGATCAAGTCTATGCATTTATGGTTAACAAACCAACAGTTGAAGTAGGTTTATTCTACAACGCTGGCTTAGTTGAAGAACTTGGTATTGAAAATCCAACTGAGTTATTCTTGGAAGGTAAATGGAATTGGTCTAAGTTTGATCAATGGTCAACAGCAGCAAAAGCAGCTTTAACTGCTAAAGGTGATGACTATTATGTATTAGGTGGTGTCTTAGCTAACTATGCTGAAAACATGGTTCCATTAAATGGTGGTGCGTTAATCAATGCTAAATCAGGACGTGTTGCATTCCATCAAACACCAGCGCTTCAAACTTATGATTTCATCGGTTCATTATGGAATAAAGGTTTATATGAACCAAGTGGTGCGTATGATGCTGGTTCACCATTATGGCAAGCAGGTAAAGTAATTATGCATCCAGGTTCATTCTGGTTCGTTGGTTCACCTGATAGATGGGCTAACTTAAACTTCAATTTAAGTTTCGTTCCATATCCGGTTTCTGATACTTACACTGGTGAATATGTATCACCTGTATCAGGTGTTGCAGTTTACAACATTGCATCAGGTATGTCAGAAGCTAAAGAAGAATTAGTATTCCAAGTTTGGAATGAAATTCAATTATGGAAGACTGATCAACAATTCAAGAATGAATTTGAAACAACATTAATGCAAAGATTTAATGATGAAGCATCAATCGAAGCATTCTTAGAAATTTATGACAAAGCACAAAGAGATTTAATCGGTGCTATTGGTATCGGAAGATACGCAGCAAATGGTTGGACTGCAAATATCAATGCAGCAATCAAGAATGGTGAAACAAGAACTAAAATGGATGAAATTTATCCAGTTTACGCAGAAGCATTAGAAAAATACCTAAACGGCGAATAAGAAAGAACTTGGTATACACCTTCCTTAAAGGGGACATCCTTCCTTTTAAGGAAGGTTATACCATTTTCATGAGGTGAGATTTTGAAAAAATTACATATTTTTGCTTTAATAGGCTGTATCGCAATTATTTTATATTTAGTAATTGATGCGATTGGAATTGCAACAGATACTAACTATTTAAAATACAACCGTACAGTCAATATCACGAGTGAACGTGAATCATCCGATGAATCATATGTAAAAAATTATGAAAACTATGTGGCAAGCCATGAGGCTTCTTTTCCACAGAATGTTGACATCACTGTTTATGGTACTGATTTTGTCGATCATGAAGGGGAATATCAAATTGTCTTAGGACATGAAGGGGTAGAACAATCTTTACTTACAGAAGAGTCTGGTTCCTTTACATATCGCTTTGATATCGACACAGCTGGTTTTTACTATGTCAAAATTAATTATTTTGCATACGAAGGTAAAGCATCAGCAATCGAACGTTCAATTAAAATTAATGGCGAAACGCCATTTATTGCCCTAGAAAACATTGTTTTACATAGATACTATGGCAATAAAGAAGATATTTATCAAGACTATTTAGGAAATGATATTAGACCTTCACAAATTGAAAAACCATTCTGGAGTGAAGTCTATATCAAAGATTCACTTGGTTATATTGATTCACCTTTCTATTTCTATTTTGAAGAAGGTGCAAACGAATTAACGATTGAATCACTCCGTGAGCCTTTATTAATAGAATCATTTAAAATTCAATCTATTAAAGGTTACAAGTCTTATGAAACACTTAAATCAGAGTATCAACAAAATGGATATTCATTTGTAAATCGTGATTTACAATTCATCCAAGCTGAAGATGCTAACTTCACAACTTCTCCAACACTTTATCCTTTAAATGATAGAACCAGTGCAAAAACAATGCCATCTGATCCATCTTTAATTAAGTTAAACACGATCGGTGGAACAAACTGGGGTACAGCAGGCGATAAAATCTCTTGGGAATTTGAAGTAGAAGAAACTGGTTTATACAACATTAGTATGAGAGTAAAACAAAGATTGGCAACTGGTATGGTCGTATTTAGAAACATCTATATCGACGATGAAATTCCATTTGCTGAAATGGAAAACTATGTATTCTCATATTCAAGTGACTGGCGTACTCAAACATTAGGTACAGAATCAGAAGCATTCCAATTCTACCTTGAAGCTGGTCGCCATACAATCACTATGGAAGTATCCTTAGGGGTTTATGGAACAATTATTTCTGACTTACAGGATGTTATTAATAACTTAAATAAGATTTACCGTGAAATCTTAATCTTTACAGGTCCTTCACCTGACCCATATCGTGACTACGAATTAAGTTCTCGTATTCCAAGCCTTATGGCTAGATTCCAAGAAGAACGTGATGTCTTAGTAGCTATTAGAGAAGCATTAATTTCTATTTCAGGTGCTAGATCTGAAAAGACTGGTATCTTAGATACAGTAATCGTACAACTAGAAGACTTCTTAGAAAAACCTAGAAACATTCAAAACAACTTATCAGAGTATGTATCAAATATTTCATCATTAGGTACATTAGTAATCATGTTATCAAGTCAACCAATTGAAATTGACTACATGGTATTGCATCAAGAAGGTGCGAAATTACCTGATACACAAGCAATGTTCTTCGAGCGTACTTGGTATGATTTTAGAGCGTTCTTAGCAACATTTACAACTGATTATTCTGCAGTTGGTAGAAGAGATACTGGTGAAGTTAATGAAACTATTGAAGTTTGGTTATCATTAGGTCAAGACCAAGCGAACATTTTACGTAAATTAATTGATGAAACTTTCGCACCACAAACAAGTATTCAAGTTGACTTAAAACTGGTTGCAGGATCAGCATTACTACCAGCAACACTCGCTGGTTCGGGTCCTGATGTTGCGATTGGACAATCAAATTCTATCCCAGTCAATTATGCGCTTCGTAATGCGGTTTACGACTTAACGAAGTTTAGTGATTTTGAAGATGTTAAGACGAGATTTATGGATAGTGCAATGACACCTTATACAATTGATGATTCAATCTATGCACTACCGGAACAACAAATTTTCTTAATGATGTTCTATCGTACAGATATCTTTGAAGAATTAGAATTAACTCCTCCACAAACATGGAAAGAAGTGACTGAAATGATTCCGTCACTTCAAAAACATAACCTTGAATTCTATTTACCAGTTCCATTAACAGAAGGATCAACAGTAGCACTCCCACCAAACCCAATTTTCTCAACTATGTTCTATCAAAATGATGGTGAATTCTATATAAATGGCAACACTGAATCAGGATTTAATGAGGGATTAGGACCACAAATATTTGAAACATGGACAAGTTTCTACACTGACTATTCATTCCCAGTTGAAGCAAACTTTGTTAACCGTTTTAGATCAGGTCAAATGCCAATTGGTATCACATATTACAACACTTATAATACTTTATCCGTATTCGCACCAGAAATTCGTGGTAAATGGAACTTCATCGCAGTTCCAGGTACTGAATATCTAGATAATAATGGTCAAACCCAAATTAGAAGAGAAACTGTATCAACTGGTACAGGTGCAATTCTGCTTGAACAATCAGATAAGAAAGAATCATCATGGGAATTCATGAAATGGTGGACATCTACTGAAACTCAAGTGAGATTTGGCCGTGAAATGGAAGGTATTTTAGGGGCAGCAGCACGTTTCCCAACAGCCAATGTCGAAGCAATGAAACAACTCCCATGGACTGTAAACGAACTTAACAAATTATTAGAACAATGGGATTGGGTCAAAGGTATTCCTGAAGTTGCAGGTGGATACATGACTGGACGTCATTTAGACAATGCATTTAGATTGGTTTACAATGAGTCTGCGAATCCAAGAGAAACTATTTACGACTACGTTCAAATGATCAACGATGAGATTCAAAAGAAACGTCGTGAATTCGGTTTAGATTAGAAATGAGGATTTTATGCAAGAAGTAAACAAAATACCATTTAAACAAAAGATGAAATATACTTGGGAAGAAATGAAGGCACATAAGCACCATTACATATTAATAGCGCCTTATGTTGTCCTTTTCATCCTATTCACAGTAATTCCAGTCTTGATGTCACTTGGCATCAGCTTCACATACTTCAATATGTTAGAAGCACCACGTTTTATTGGTTTTGATAATTATACAAAATTATTTTTAGAAGATGATATCTTCATTATTGCAATTAGAAATACATTGATCTTAGCGGTAGTTACCGGACCGGTTTCATACTTACTTGCTTTCGTATTTGCGTGGTTAATTAATGAACTTAAGCCAAAAGCAAGAGCAGTTATGACATTAATCTTCTATGCACCATCGATTTCAGGTAATGCGTATCTTATCTGGTTATTAATCTTCTCTGGTGACTTACACGGTTATGCCAATGCGTTTTTAAAGAACTTTGGATTTATCGATAATCCAATTCTGTGGTTGAGAGACCCAGACTGGATGTTAATTGTTATTATTATTGTTCAATTATGGTTATCATTAGGGGTATCATTCCTAGCCTTCATCGCTGGTTTACAATCAGTTGATAAGACTTTATATGAAGCAGGTTCAATTGACGGTATTAAAAACAGATGGCAAGAATTATGGTTTATTACAATTCCATCAATGAAGCCACAATTATTATTTGGTGCAGTAATGCAAATTACTACATCACTTGCGATTGCAGAAGTATCACAACAACTCTTAGGTTTCCCATCGGTACAATACGAAGGGCATACCATCGTAACCCACTTAGTTGACTATGGTTCCATCCGATTCGACTTAGGTTATGCATCAGCAATTGCAACAGTCTTATTCTTTATCATGATTGGTGCAAACTTACTCGTGAGAAAAGTTTTAAGAAGGATGGGTGAATAACAATGGCTAACAAAATACAAGAATTTCTAAAAAGAAAAGCCTTCGAAAGAAAGTATAAGAAAAGAAAACGTATCAACCGTTCATTAGCAGGGGACATCGTCTTATTTGCATTACTTGCAGTATTTGGTATCTTCTCAGCTTATCCGTTAATTATGACGGCGTCTAATGCTTTCAAACCATTAGATGAATTATTCGTTTTCCCACCTAACCTATTTCCAAGAAACCCTACATTAGAAAACTTCAGAGATTTAACTGAGTTAATTGGTAACTCTTGGATTCCTTTCTCAAGATATTTCTTTAATACAATCTTTATCACATTAACAGGTACAGTAGGCCACGTTTTAATTGCATCAATGTGTGCTTACCCACTTGCTAAATATAAATTCCCAGGTAGAAATTTAATTTTCGCACTTGTTGTGTACTCATTAATGTTTGCACCGCAAGTTACAGCAACGCCTAACTACATCATGATTTCATGGTTAAATCTGTTAGACACGCCTTGGGCTATTATTCTTCCTGCGATTGCATCATCATTAGGTTTATACTTAATGAAGCAATTCATGGAACAAATTCCATTTGAATTAATCGAATCAGCAAAAATTGACGGTGCGTCAGAATATAGAATTTTCTTCCAAATCGTTATGCCACTTGTTAAACCAGCATGGTTAACATTAATCATTCTGCTATTCCAAAGATTATGGACAGCAGATGGTGGCACATACATTTTCTCAGAAGAATTAAAACCATTATCATATGCATTACGTCAAATTGCACAAGGTTCTATTGAACGTTCAGGTACAGTAGCGGCTGTAGCCTTCATTATGATGATTGTTCCAGTAACATTCTTCATTATTTCACAATCTAGAATCGTTGAAACATTCAGCCATTCAGGTATGAAGTAGGAGGTAAGTTATGAGATTAAAATTATTAGCATTTATAACCTTACTATTTTCACTTCCAACAATGGCAACCATAGCCCGCTATAACTATTCATACTATGGTGATGTCATTCATTCAGCTCCGGGTATGACTTTTGCGATGTATTTTAACGGTCAATCTTTAGGTACAAACATGCTTCAAGATGCTGAAGATATGATTGTTTACAACAATAAAATTTACATCATTTCATCACTTAACAATGGTTTAATCGTTGTAAATGATCGCTTTGAATTAGAAAAAACTTATACACAATTCAAGTTATCACCAGAACTTAAACAAAAATATATTTCAGAAGGTAAATCAACTGCGGACTTAACTTTAAATAAACCTCGCGGAATTGAAGTTAAATCACACGGTATTTATATTGCTGACTCATCTAACTTTAGAATTATTAAATTAAATTCAATGTTTGAAGTTGTCGCAGTGTTTGACACTGTTGATGACGTAACATTTGAAAATATCCAATTTGAACCAATCAAGATTACAACTGACTCAACTGGTCGTATGTATGTTGTTGCCAAAAACATCTATGAAGGTATTTTAGAACTTGATAGCGATGGGTCATTCAACCGATACACTGGTGTAAACCCATTAACATTAACACCACTTGAAATCTTCCAAAGAAGTTTTATGACAGAAGAACAAATTGCTAAATTACCACGTTTCCTACCGACTGAGTATACAAACGTTGCGATGAGTGATAAGAACTTCATCTATTCAACATCATTACCATCTGATAACAACTCAGACAACATGATTCAATTAATTAACCCTAAAGGTATCGACGTTTTAAAACGTAATGGTTACCAAGTACCAAAAGGTGATATAGAATTTGTTGTCGGTATGAACAACTATGTTATTGATGGACCATCAAAATTAGTTGACATTGCTATTTATAAGAATGGCATTTACACTGTCTTAGATCAAAAACGTTCTCGTTTATTTACCTATGATAGTGAAGGTTCATTATTATACATTAATGGTGATATCGGTTCTCAATCAGACCGCTTTGCTGAAGGTGTTGCAATCGATTATCTAAATGACTATTTATTAGTTCTTGACAAACGTCAAGCAACAGTTGTCATTTATGAACACACAGAGTTTGGTAAAAAAGTTAACCAAGCAATCGCTTATCATGAACAAGGTGAATTTGAGCTTGCTGCATCAGTTTGGGAAGAAGTTTTAACACTAAATACAAACTATGAAGTTGCTTATAACGGTATTGGTAAATTCTACCTACGTAAAGGTGACTACAAAACAGCGCTTGAGTATTTCAATGTTGGTAAAGATAAGTTCTATTATTCAAAAGCATTCAAACAATATCGCAATCAAATTTTAAAAGATAATTTCGGTTATATTATCGGTGCGATAGTCTTAATCCCTGTTGTTATTGGCACAGTTAAGTTAGTTAAAAGAGGAAGAAAGGGGGAAGATTTTGAATGAGAGAAAAACTAAAAGTTTTTTTAACAGATTTTATTAAATTCCCTACATATATCCTTTCACATCCATTTGATGGATATGACGAATTTAAAACCGATAAAAAGGGTAAGATGAGTGTTGCGATCGTATTTGTGTTATTATTTGCACTCTTACGTATCTTAACATTCCAATTCGAGGGGTTCTTAATTAATGAAAGAAATCCACTCGATTTAAATAATATTGAAGAAATATTCTCAGCAGCACTACTTATAGGTTTATTCGTAGTCGGTAACTGGTCAGTGACTACTTTAATGGAAGGTAAAGGTAACCTAAAAGAAATCTTTATGGTTACTGCCTATTCATTATTCCCACTAATTATTATTGGTTTTCCTGCATTATTAGTTTCAAACTACATGACATTAGAAGAAATGCCATTCTATTCATTAATCATGGGAATCGCATACTTCGCAACAGGTTGGATGTTATTCATGGGTATTTTAAATATCCACCAATACGGTTTGTTTAAAACTGTTTGGGCATTCATCTTAACTGTGGTTGCAATGTTAGCAATGATGTTCTTAGGATTATTATTCTTCGATCTAATTCAACAATTTATCGCATTTATTTCAGCAATCATTCAAGAATTGGGGTTAAGACGATGATGACATGGCTTAAAAGAAATTACATCAAATTAATCATTGGCGTCTTAGCATTTGCACTTGTGATATTCGCACTTATTGGAATTCCACTTGAAAAAAATACTTACGCATACCCACAAACTGAAGAATTCACACGCGAAGGCTTTGTTGATGCTAACGAGTTAAATGATCAAAATAAACTTGTTGCTGAAAATAATAATTTCGCATTATACATTGATGAAAATACATCATATATTAGAGTATTAGATAAATCAACAGGTGAATCATGGTACTCAAACCCAACTGCCGATGATACAAGACCAGGCACAACAAATACTGCTAAGTGGAGACAAAAATCTACTTTAGAAATCAGTTATTACAACGACCGTGGTTCAATCAACTCACTTAATAACTATCGTTTATCAATTGATCACCCAGCCGGTATCTTAAACCCAGCTGGTGAACGTTCATACTTTATTAAGTATCTAGATAACTCAGTACAAATTCTTTATCATATCGTTGATTTAGAAATTACATACCTTTACTTCCCTAAGTATATTACAATTGAACAAATGGAAGAATTTGCACCAGAAGATGCTGAATATCTACAACAAATTGCATACACTGGTTTCAACCAAGAATATCAAGCATTTGAAATTGGTAACTATAACACAAATATGAGTTTACCAGTTAGAAGAAATCTTTACCGAGTGCTTTATGGTAATGATGAACATCCAGGATATGGTTATACACTTGAACGTGTTCAAGAAGAAAATGCTATGTACGGTATTGAGGATACTGTAGAACAAGTTGAATTTGAAGTAGCGATTGAAGTATCTTTACTACCTGATGGTATTTCAACCAGAATCATTAGAGATTCAATAAAAGAATCACTAGGCATTATTTCAGAAATTACTTTATATCCATTATTTGGTACAGCGGTAATGTCAAAAAATGGTGAACCTACTGAAGGTTATATGGTAGTTCCTGATGGTAGTGGAGCGATTATTGAATTCAATAATGGCAAAACAAGCCAAAACGTTTATCGTAAACGTTTATACGGTGCAGATTTAGCAACTATGTCTTATGCAATGGCTGAACAACAACAAAAAATTAACATTCCATTATATGGTATGGTTAAAGAAGAAGGTGGATTTGCAGCAATCATCACTAAAGGTGATGCTATGGCATTTATTTCTGCCGATATTTCAAACCGTGTTGACTCATACAATAAGATTTATACTTCATTCCAATTAAGAGAAATCGAAAGTGTCATCTTAGGTACTGGTTATAACAAATACGGTATTAATCTTGTTACAGAAGATATTGTTCATACAGATTTTGAAGTAACTTATAAGTTCTTAAGTGGTGCTAACAATAACTATGTTGGTGTTGCAAATGTCTATCGTCAATACTTACAAGATGTTTTAGGTATGACTGCTAAAGACAATACAACTGTTCCAACATTAACAGCAGAAATCTTAGGGGCTTATGATAAGAAAGACTTCTTCCTAGGGGTTCCTTATCAAACATTAGATACATTAACAACATTTGAACAAGCTAAAATCATCGTTAAAGAATTAGAGCGTCGTAATGTAGAGGCTATGAATATTTCATATATAGGTGCTGCAAATGGTGGGTTAACTAACCAACTTTACGATCGTAATGATATTCCATCAATCTTAGGTGGGAAAGAAGGATTCGAAGACTTAAATGCTTATTTAGCTGATTTAGGTATCGAATTATATCAAAATGTTAACTTTGTCGCATCTAATGGATTCCGTGGTGCATTTGATGAATTCTTATATAATGCAAAACGTATCCGTGGTGCGTCAGCTCTTTACTTTGGATATCACTATCCATCACGTTTAGCTGAAACAGAATTTGATCCAGCCTCTGACTCATCACAAAACTTAATTAATCCACTATACTATCAAGCTTTATATGATAAATTCAAACAAAGTAATGTCGTTGATAAATTATCGCTAAGTTTAATGGGTTCATCTTTAGTTGGTTCATATGAAAAAGACCAAGTTATTTACAAACAAGATGCACTTGCAATCCAAAAAGCATTCCTAGCATCAGTAGAACAAGACTTAATGTTAGAAAATCCATTAGCATTTGCTATTCCTTACGCTAAGTTCATTACAGACTTACCTACTCAAACAACACTTTATGCGTTAATCGATTACCAAATTCCACTTTTACAATTAGTGTTATCTGGTTTAGTTGACTATTCAACATCATCAATTAACCTTACATCTGAACGCAGTCCTGAGTACCAATTCTTAAAGGTCTTAGAAACTGGGTCCAATCTTAAATATACATTATCTTATGATTCATCTTTAGAACTTCTAAACACGGATCATAACCAATATATGTCAACACACTATGTGAACTGGTTAGATATGATTACATATCAAATGGAAACCTTAAACAATCTAAAGATTGCAGAAGGTAGATTAGTAAACCACGTTCGCGTAAGAACTAACGTTTACGAAGTTACATATTCTAACGGCTTAAAACTATTAATTAACTACAACTTAACAGGTGTAACTATTAATAATAAGCACGTTCCAGCTATGAACTATCTCGTATTACAGGGGGCACAATAATGCAAGCATCTGCTAATCAACAATTAAATACCCCTAAAAAACAATATGAAATGTCATATAAACGTGAAAAACTCGTTTGGGCATTAATCTTCTTAGCGCCATGGATGATTGGTTTAGTTGTACTATTCTTAATTCCGTTTGTTGAATCATTACGTTATAGTTTATTCGACTTACAAGCGCAAGTTGGTTATATTCAAGAAACATGGGTTGGCTTTGACAACTTCCTATATGCCTTAAATACACATGTAACAACTGACTCAAGCTTTAGATTAGAGATCATTAACACAATGACTGACGCAGTTATTAACTTACCAGTTTTATTAATCTTCTCATTATTTATCGCTGTGTTATTAAACATGGATTTCAAAGGCCGTGGTATTGTTCGTGCAATCTTCTTTATCCCAGTTATTCTTAACTCTGCAGCAGTAACTGCAGCGCTAGGTGGGGGAGATGCTATTAGCCAAATCATGGAGCAACAAGGTATTACTCAATTATTTGATTTACAATTTTATCTTCTAAACTCAGGGTTCCCAGAGTTCTTAGTAGGTTTCATTGTTGGATTAATTGATAGAATTTATACCATACTTGCATTGTCAGGGGTACCAATCCTCTTATTCTTAGCAAGTATCCAATCAATTCCAGGACACCTTTATGAAGCAGCAAAAATCGAAGGTGCTACACCTTACGAAATGTTCTGGTTAATTACTTTACCAAACGTATCACCACATATTTTAACTGTTACAATTTACGCTTTAGTTGATACCTTCTTAACATCATCTGTTTCTGAAATTATTTCTAATGAATTAAACAGACAAGAATGGGGCTTAGCTTCAGCAATGGCATGGATTTATGTCGGTGTGATCTTACTTATCTTAATCGTCGTGTTCTTAATCTTTAAAATCTTTAGAATTGGAGAATCTCATTATGAACGTGAAAGTTAATGCCAATCTAGAGTTAGGTGTCCTAACACTTGCGGATGAAAGAAAACGTCGTGGTGATATCATCCGCCGCAAACGTAAAATTCAAGCGTTCTTACTTGCATTAGTTAGAGCAGTAATCTTAGGTGGGCTATGTTTCGTTATTCTGTATCCAACAGTCCAACAATTATTATTAGCGTTTAGAGCGCCTCAGGATGCCAATGACCCTACGGTTATGTGGATTCCTAAAAACTGGTCAACTATGAACTTTAAAATTGCATCGATTGCAATGCACTATTGGGATGCGTTATTAAATACATTCAAATTAAGTGCAATTTCAATGGTCTTACAAATTGCATCAACAGCACTTGCTGGTTATGCATTCTCAAGATTAAAGTTCAAAGGATCTGACATCTTATTCGTGTTCGTATTAATTTCTATTATCTTACCTCCACAAGCTTTATCACTTGCACAATACCTATACTTTAGAAATATTGGCATGATTGGTAAAGAATCATCGATTTACTTGATGAGTGGTCTTGGTATGGGTATTAGGTCTGGTATCTTCATTTATATCTTCAGAAGTTTCTTCAAGGGACTTCCAAAAGAATTAGAAGAAGCAGCACAAATTGATGGTGCAAACGTCTTTAGAATTTTCTGGAACGTTATGTTACCAAATGCACGTGGTGCAATTATCACTGTAGGATTATTCGCCTTTGTATGGCAATGGAATGATACTTACTTTGTTAAAGTTTTCGACGTATCTAAGGCTGAATTCCCAATTCTTACAATGGAGTTGTTAAACGTCGCTGAAAACGTACGTGTTGCCTTATTCTATACAGGTGGATTAGAGTTAATTGGTCAAGAAATTTGGTCAAACCCACTCTTCCTTGCGACTATTTCAAATGTTGCAGCCTTAATTATGATGTTACCACTATTAATTATGTACTTATTCGTACAAAAACAATTCGTTGAATCTATTGAAAGAACAGGTATCGTCGGCTAATGAAAAAGAATTTTGAAGGCTCATTATATCAAAAAATTAATACGATTGCTGACTGGGTATTAAGAGTTGTGTGTATCAACTTATTAGTAGTTATCTGTTCACTACCAATTGTTACAATTTATCCTGCTTTTCTAGCAGGTTACAAACTATTCAATTCATACCTAGAAAAGAAAGAAGTACCGATTTTTAGAGGATTCTTTAAGTTCTTTAAAGAAAACTTTAAGAAGAAACTAGAACTTGGCTTCTTACTTGCTGGTGCAATTGTATTAGGTGTGATCAATATGACTATTTATTCTTCATACCTAGAACTAAACAATGACATCATTTCAATTATTGGTTATTATGTCATGATTTTACTTGTGATTAGTGCTGTATTTGTCACATTATACACATTACCAATTATGACTATCTATCCAAATACAAATACATGGTTAATGATTAAGTTTGCATTCTTCTTAAGTGGTAAATATATCTTTAGAACAGTACTTGCAATTCTTATCATATTAGTACCATTTGTACTCCTTGCATTCCCAGTAACCATCGTGTTTTTCTTCTTTGCAGGAGTTTCAATTCCAATTTTACTTTATGCATTCTTATTTAGAAAAGTCACTACATTTATAGAAAGTTTAGGGAAAGAAAAATGATTAAATTAGGTATCGACCGCATTGATGAATTTAAATACATATTTGAAGGTAAAAAGGTAGGTTTAATCACCAATCCGACTGGTGTTAATTCTGATTTGGTCTATACCTCGTTGATCTTAAAAGACAAGGTAAACCTAACTAGACTATATGCCCCTGAACACGGTATCTTTGGTAACGTTGAAGCAGGTGAGCATTTCGAAAGTTATTTCGATCAAAAATTAGGTTTAAATGTCTATTCTCTTTACGGGAAAACTAGACGTCTTTCAGCTGAAATGGTGGGAGATATAAAAGTCCTAGCTTATGATATACAAGATGTAGGCTTAAGATTTTACACATACATTTATACAATGGCCTATGCGATGATGGCGGCCAAAGAATTCGGATTAAAATTCGTCGTCTTTGACCGCCCTAATCCATTAGGGTCAAGAGTAGAAGGTAATCTACTAGATATAAATTACCGTTCATTTGTGGGATACTATTCAATTCCACAAAGATATGGACTAACAGTTGGAGAGTTAGCAAAACTCTTTAACGAAGAATTTGGTATTGGTTGTGATTTAGAAGTAATTCCAATGGAAGGGTACACAAGAGATTTAGAATCAGTTGGACCAAATTATCCGTGGATTGCGCCTAGTCCAAACATACCAACCCATCAATCTGCACATATTTATGCTGCAACTTGTATCTTTGAAGGGACAAATGTCTCTGAAGGTAGAGGAACAACTAGACCATTTTCATTAATCGGAGCACCATTTATTGATGGCTTTGATTTAGCAGATAGAGTCAATAGTTTAAATATTCCAGGCATAAAAGTTCGACCTGCATTCTTTACACCGACATTCTCTAAACATGAAAAAGTACAATGTCAAGGTATTGAAATCTTCTTAATTGATAAAGATATCTTTGAACCAGTTAAGGCAGGTTATCAAATCTTAAGAGTGATTGAAAAAAACTATCCAGGTTTTGAATTTAGAGAACCTTGGAGAGAAGGTCAACATCAAATGATTGACTTATTAACTGGAAATGAAGATTTAAAATTAGGTAAACCATTAGAAGCAATCTTTGATGGTTTCAAACAAGATGAAGAAGCATTTATTAAACTCAAGGAAAGGTACCATCTATATGCGTGAACTTAATACACTAACAACAAAAGAAAAAATTGGACAACTGATTATTGCAGGTTTTCATGGAACAGAAGTAACTCCTGAACTAGAAAACTTAATTCGTGAATACAAAGTAGGTAATATACTTTTATTCACAAGAAATGTCGTTTCAGCTAGCCAATTATACAAATTAAACCAAGATCTTCAAAGAATTGCGATGGATGCATTAGGCATTCCTATGTATATCACAATTGACCAAGAAGGTGGCATGGTTTCACGTATTATGACGGATGCAACATTCTTTCCAGGTGCAATGACAATGGCAGCAACAGGCAACTCTGAAAATGCCTATAAGATGGGCGATGCTATGGGTCGTGAATTAATCAAACTTGGTATTAACATGAACTTAGCACCAGTCTTAGATACAAACAATAATCCAAAAAACCCAGTCATTGGGGTTAGAAGCTTTTCTGATAATCCAGATATGGTTTCAGAATTTGGTATCGCAAATATGAAAGGGATGCAAAATCACGTTGTTGCAACTGCAAAACACTTCCCTGGTCACGGTGATACACACCTTGATTCACATTTAGCATTACCGACTGTCACTAAACCTTTAAGTGAATTAGAGAAGTTTGAATTTAAACCATTCAAAAAAGCGATTGAAGCTGGCATTCATGCCATTATGACTTCACACATCGTCTTCCCTGCACTAACTGAAAATGGACTTCCTGTTACATTATCGAAAAAAGCTTTAACTGGCCTTCTCAGAGGCGAAATGGGCTTTGAAGGATTAATTGTTACTGACGGTATCGAAATGAAAGCTATCCATAATACTTGGGGTGCAATCGAAGCAACATTAATGAGTGTTGTTGCTGGTGCAAACCTTGTATGTATCTGCCATGATATGCCATATCAAATTGGCGCATCAGAACGTTTAACAAAAGCTTTAGAAACTGGCGAATTAACAGAAGAAATCTTAAATGAACGTGTTGAACGTATCTTAAAATATAAGAAAGATTTAACAGTTGATTTAGATGGCACTTATGAAGATGTTAAACCAATTGTTGAGAATGAAGCAACTAAGAAAGCATCAAGTGATATTGTTGAAAATGCCGTAACTTTAATTAAAGGTGAAAGATTGGTCTTATCAAACAATGCATTAATGATTGCTACATTACCAATTGCTACAACAATTGCCGATGAAGCAGACTTCAATTCAGCACTTGGAAAACGTATCAAAGCTGAACTTCCATCATTAAAACAAGCAGAAGTTGGTATCAATCCAACAGATGAAGATATTAATAGATTAGTTGAACTTGCTAAGAACTATGACCAAATTATTTTCACTTCATACAATGGTAACGTTTATCAATCACAAATTAAATTAATGGAAGCATTAAATACTCTTGGTAAAGAACTTCATGTTCTTGCACTGAGAAATCCATATGATTTATATTATGCAAAAGATATTAAAAACTACGTGGCATTCTATGAATACACACCAAACTCAATTGAAGCATGCATCAAGTACTTAAAAGGTGTTCTAGTTCCTAATGGAAAGGCACCAATTGCCTATGAGTAATAAAATACTTTCAATTGACTCAGGTGGTACAAAGACGCTTGGTATCATCTATGATGAGAAAGGACAAGTTATAAAAGAATTAACTGTTGGACAATCTAACTTTGCAGTTGATTATGATAAAGCACTTTTATCAATTGATGAGCTTATTAAAACGATGACAAATGAAGTCGAAGTTGACTTAGTTGTTTTAGGTGCCGCAGGTTATTCAAGAATTCCTGATGTTGCTAAATTTGAACAAGAATTAACAAAAAAATATGGTACAGTAGTTAAAGTTGTACCAGATGCATATCTAGGATTATATTCAAACTATGATCCAAGTATGCCATTTATCTACTCTGTTGCAGGTACAGGTTCAATTACATATGCAATTGATCAAAACAAAGTACATCGTTTTGGTGGTTTTGGACATATATTTGGAGATCATGGTTCTGCATATGGCGTATCCATTAACCTATTAGAAGATGCACTTATGCGTTTTGATGAAGGTAAAAATCCAAATTCTGTTCAAAAGAAAGTACTAAAACAATTTAAATTAAAAACGCGTGAACAAATTATTGGATTTGCTCACAAAGAAACAAAGGTAACTATTGCATCGCTGGCTAAATATATCGATTTAGAAAATGCAAAACCTTATGTTCAAAAACTATACAAGAATCAAGCAAAAGCTATTGTTTCAAGTATAGAAAAAGCAATCAAAGTACTTAAAATTAACCAAACTGTAAAACTAGTATTAAGAGGCGGATTTATCCAAAATGCGACTGGTTTAAAAGCAATTGTACTAGATTTACTAAAAACAAAAAACATAAATTTTATATATGAAGAAGGTACGCATGAACCCGTTTATGGCGGCTTTGTACTAGGTATGGCGTACACTAGAAGGGATGATTAATATGGTAGATATTAAATCAATTTCAACAGAACAAAGAAACAAAAAAACTAAGCACATGGATGTTGCTACAACTAAAGAAATCTTACAAATGATCAATGAGGAAGACAAAAAAGTTCCTGAAGCGATCGAAGGTGTCTTAGATGGTATTACAGCAATTGTTGATGCTGTAACTGAAAAGTTAGCTAAAGGCGGAAGACTTTTCTACGTTGGTGCTGGAACTTCAGGTCGTTTAGGTGTACTAGATGCATCTGAATGCGTCCCTACTTTTGGTGTACCAGACAATATGGTTATTGGTATCATTGCAGGTGGCGACAAAGCCTTACGTAATGCTGTAGAAGGTGCAGAAGATGACAAAGAAGCTGCAGTTGAAGACTTAAAGCGTTACAATGTTACAAAGAAAGACTTCGTGATTGGTATTGCAGCAAGTGGAAGAACACCTTATGTTATTGCAGCAGTTGAATATGCAAGATCCATTGGTGCAAAAACTGCAGGTATTACAACGAGTCATAATGCACCATTATCAAATGCTGTTGATTTCCCAATCGAAGCTGTTACTGGTCCAGAACCACTTACAGGTTCAACACGTATGAAATCAGGTACTGCTCAAAAATTAATCTTAAATATGATTTCTACAACTGCCATGGTTAAACTTGGTAAAGTGTATGAAAACTTAATGATTGATATCCAAATGAGTAATGCTAAACTTGTTTCACGTGCAGTATCTATCGTTTGTGAAGTTACTGGCGTATCTGAAGATGTGGCAATTAACTATTTAGAAAGATTTAAATCTGTTAAACATGCAGTCATTTCAATTTTAGGTAAATTAGATGATGTTGAAATGATTGATCAATTATTATTACAAAATAATGGAAATATTAAAGAAGCATTAAGAAGTTTGAATGTCAACGGAGGCCTATAAAAATGAACGACTTATTAGTAAGTTTGTATCGCCTTGATCTTTCATTAAAAGCAGTGAAAGATGATGTTAAAATTGTAAGATTATTATCACCTAATAGTGATGCAATGGTTACCTTTGTAGAAAAGCATTTTTCAAAAGGTTGGGCAAGCGAAGTAAAAGCTGCCATCTTCAAACCACAACCTACTGCATTTGTTGCTTATAAAGATGGTAAGATAATTGGTTTTGCATGTTATGATGCAACTGCTAAAGGTTACTTTGGCCCAATCGGTGTCGATCCTGAATATCGTGGATTAAACATCGGTACTGCACTATTAATGTATTCATTAGAAGCAATGCATTATGACGGTTATGGCTATGCAGTTATTGGTGGTGTAAACGAAAAAGTTGCTGAATTCTACAAGAAAACTTGTGGTGCAATCAAAATAGAATTAGAAGGAAATGTCTACGACAGACTATTAAGAGGATTATATTAATCATGAATATTAAGATTTACGACTCATCAGAGTTACTTTACAATGATGTAGCCTCATTTTATAAAGAAAAATTAAATAAAGACCCAAAACTTGTATTAGGTCTAGCAACAGGTACTACCCCAATTCCGCTTTATAAGAGATTAATTAAAGCCAATCATAAAGGTGAAATTACATTTAAAAATGTAACTTCTTATAACTTAGATGAATATGTAGGTCTACCTAAAGGTCATGAAGCAAGTTATTATTTCTTCATGAGAGATAATTTATTCAATCATGTGGATATTAACTTAGATAAGACTTTTATTCCAGATGGTTCAATTGATGCAGAAACTGCAATCAAAAACTATCAAGAATTATTAGATAAAGCACATATTGATATTCAATTACTTGGGCTTGGTTCAAATGGTCATATTGGTTTTAATGAACCAGGTACTTCATTTCATTCACATACACATAAAGTAACGCTTGCTGAGAAAACAAGAAAAGATAATGCACGTTTATTTTCAAACATTGATGAAGTGCCACATGAGGCAGTCACTATGGGGATTGCAGATATTATGCGTGCTAAAGAAATTGTCTTAATTGCAACTGGTAAAAACAAAGCAGAAGCAGTATATGGTATGATTAAAGGTGAGGTTTCTGAATCACTTCCAGCATCAATCTTACAAAAACATCCAAATGTACATGTTTATTTAGATCAAGATGCAGCAAGCCTTTTACTAAAATAAAATTGATAAGGAAGTTTTATTATGACTAATCTAAAATTAGATCCAAATTTTAAACCGGCGGTAATGGTAATTAGAGACTTTAACGACCGTGTTAAAAATGAAGCTAATGAAAAACTTTCAATCGTAATTGAAAGAAATGATGGATTCAATGAAGTATTTACTCAAAATATTTTCTCAAATCCAGCAAAAATGGATGAAAACATTTTTATCTTAGAACGTATCGTAAAATCTTTATTATGGGTATATGGTGGTTATAAGATCATCGTTGTTGGCAATAAAGAAGTTTATGCACGTATTAAGCATATTTTCATGGATGGTTTCCGCAAATTTGATAAAGAATTTATGGAACGTATCTATTTAGAAAAATTTGAAGTCTTACATAGCGATACATTACCTGAAATTAAAAAAGGTGATGAAGCTATTGGTAAACACTTAGATGGTAATCGTATTGGATTTGATGCTGGTGGCTCTGATATGAAAGTATCAGCTGTTAAAGATGGAGAAGTGCTATTTAGTGAAGAAATCGTATGGCTTCCAAAATTAAATAGTGATCCAGAGTATCATAAACAACATATTAGAAATGCAATTATGAGAGCTGCTAAGGTGTTACCAAAAGTAGATGCAATTGGTGTTTCATCTGCTGGTGTATACATTAATAATGAAGCGCGTGTCGCATCATTATTTATCCAAGTTCCAGAAGAATTATTTGACAAACATATTAGAAATATTTATATTGATGTAGCAAAAGAATTAAATGTTCCAATTATTGTTGCTAATGATGGTGATGTTACAGCACTTGCTGGTTCAATGACTTTAAACAAAACGAAGTTACTTGGAATTGCGATGGGAACAAGTGAAGCAGCAGGTTACGTAAATGAAAAGGGAAATATTGAAGGTTGGTTAAATGAACTTGCATTCGTCCCAGTTGATTTCCAAGAAAACGGCCCAGTAGACGAGTGGAGTGGAGATTTTGGAACAGGTAATAAATACTTCTCACAAGATGCTGTAATTCGTCTTGCAGAAAAAGCAGGTATTACTTTTGAAGAAAATCAAACCTTAGCAGAACGTTTAAAAGTTGTTCAAAAATTAGACAAAAACGATTTAAGATTTGTTGAAATCTTTGAAACGATTGGTACATACTTAGCATATGGTTTAGCATGGTATGAATACTTCTATGACATTAGCGAAGTCTTATTATTAGGACGCGTGATGTCAGGTGAAGGTGGAAATATTATTCTTAAAAAGGCAAACGAAGTCTTAAAAAATGTTTTCCCTGAATTGAAGAAGAAAATTTCAATTTCATTACCTGATGAGAAATTCCGTCGTCTAGGACAATCTGTTGCAGCAGCAAGTTTAGTGAAATTATCATAATTTATAAAAACACATAAGCTAACTCGTTAGGGTTAGCTTTTATTTTTCGGTTTACTTCATATAATGCTCTAGAAAGGGCATGATAAATTAGGTCAATAAATTAGGCTATGTTATAATGAATGGTAGGAGGGCTACAAATATGATCATGGCCAAAAACCGTAAAGGTAAACATTTAAAGAAAAATCAAAGAAAAGCATCTATCTTAAGAAAGAAAAATAAAAAGTAAGCTTATTTGAACCGAGAGAAATCTCGGTTTTCTTTTTGTTTTCTAACGGTTAAATCTATTCGTTGTATAATAGGAATTAAAAGGTAATTGTAGGTATTTATTTTTAATAATGTTTTTAAATTAATATTTCTAAAAAAGGAAATTCAAAATGCATATATATGAAATTAAAAATGATTTTCAACACATATCCTTATTAGATCACGGCGCCACTATTTATGAGTGGATTGCTTATTCTGATAAAACATCTATTATGTTAAACAATCACAAATTAGAAGATTATCTGGATTCCGGCAAAGGATACTTTGGTTCAACAGTAGGTAGAGTGGCAAATAGAACCATAAATGCTACTTTTAACATTGGAAATAAAACCTATGAATTACATAAAAATGATTTTAATAAAAACAATTTACATAGTGGTCCAGAAGGTTTTAATGTAAAAAAATTTGACGTTGTTGATCACACTGAAACAAAAATTGTTTTTAAATATATTTCTCCAGATATGGAAATGGGCTTTCCAGGAGAGGTTACATTATATGTAACATATGAACTCAATGGAAATAATTTAAAACTTTCATATGATGCTACAACAACAAAAGATACGATTCTAAACATTACCAATCATGGTTATTTTAATTTAGGTGATAAAGATGTATTGAATCATCAACTTTTCATCAATGCTAATCATATCTTAGAAGTCGATAAAGAGTTGATTCCAACTGGCAAGTTTTTAAATTCCAAACAAACACCACTCGATTTTACCAAAGAGAGAGTTATTGGAGAAAGTATCAAACTTTTAAACCGACAAAATGTTAGAGGATTAGATCATGCATTCATCTTTAATGGTGAAAGTAATCCTCAAGTTGTTTTAAAGTATAAAAATAAAAAACTTTCAATAGATACAAGTTATCCAGCTGTTCAAGTTTATTCATGTAATCATAAGTTTAAACAACTTACCAAAGACTTAAAAGAAATTCCAATATATGGAGCGATTGCTATTGAATGTCAGATTGAACCGGATGCAATAAATAATCCAAATTTTAATAATGTTATTCTAAAAAACGGTCAAGCGTATCATCATTATATAAGTTATACACTTACAGAAGAAAATAATTCAAAATAACTTAGAAAAGATTAGATGTAAACCTTGATATTAGAGGTTTCATTGCATCAACATCTTTAGATTATTTTAAAGGTTTATTAATACCTGTCAATAATTGAAGATTTGTAAGATAATTTATATATAAATATAAGGGGTTATGAATGAAGCCCCTTTTTTGTTAATAAAATTCTCTTGTTTTCTAGATTACCTATCAAAAATAACTGTGTTATAATCTTAATGAGGTCATTAGTATGAAGCTTAAAGCAGGTAAAAAAGTCCAAATTCAAAGTTATAAGCATGATAGCTCACTACACCGTGTGTGGACATCATCTTTTGTTATTGATGATACTGCAGAAGCATTAGTTACTGGTAATCAGGCAACTAAAGTGATCGAATCAGATGGTAGAAGTTGGTATACCAAAGAACCAGCCATTTGTTATTTCTATGAAAAAGAATGGTTCAATATCATAGCAATGCTTAAACGTGATGGTATACATTATTATTGTAATATTTCATCCCCATATCTCTATGATGGTGAAGCGATTAAGTATATTGATTATGATCTAGATATTAAAGTATTTCCAAATGGTAAATTAGTTGTCTTAGACCAAAAGGATTTTGATGAACACTCAATGGATATGCATTATTCAGAAGAAGTTCAAAGAATTATTTATCAAGCAATTGATGATTTAAAAGTTTGGATTGAAGAACGCCGTCCACCGTTTGATAAAAGAACTGTCAAAGCACATTATGAACAATTCAAGGTTATTTTAGATAAATACAAGTCTAAACAAGAATCCAAAAACAAAGTTAAACAAGAAGAAGATGAGGAATAGAGTCAGAATATCTGATTCTATTTTTATTTTATTTAGACTTTGAGTTATAATAGATGTACGTCACTTAAAATCACTAGAAAAATAAGGCATAAAGGGAGAAAAAATTATGCAAGAAAATGACAAGAATCACGATATCGTTAAATACGAATTAATCGTTAAAAGAATGGCAGAACGAGGCGTTTCATTAGAAGAAATTGCTGATATCACTTTAAATCTTCAAATAAAATATTTACCAGAGTTAACTTTAGAAATCTGTTTAGATCATATTAGAAGAGTCTTGATGAAAAGAGAAGTTCAACATGCAATCTTGACTGGTATCGAACTTGATATGTTAGCAGAAAAAGGATTACTTTCAGAACCACTTCAAACAATTTTAATGAAAGATTATGGCTTATACGGTATTGATGAAATCTTAGCATTATCAATTGTTAACGTTTATGGAACAATTGGTTCAACTAACTTTGGCTATGTTGATAAACTAAAACCCGGTGTGATGCAAAAATTAGACAACAAAGATCCACAAGGTAAAAAATGTAACACATTCTTTGATGATTTAGTTGGTGCGATTGCAGCTGCAGCTGCAAGTTCTGTTGCACATAAATATGCTGAAAAACCTTATGTCATTGAAGCATATCAAAAGGGAAATAAGTAAAATAAATGGTAAGTCCTATGTTGTTTAGGACTTATTTTTTCATCTTTCCGTTAATTAAATTATTATTTTACTTTCAAAATATTTAATTTTAAATATAATTAAAAGTAATCTAATACCATTATTCGGTTAGATTGCATCGATAGTAGGGGAGAACGTCAATGCACTTTTATCTAATGATTAATACTGCACTTTATATTTATTCAAATGTGTTGCTTTTTGGAATACTCATTGCCAACTTAAAATTTAGAAAACAAGGAACCTCAGACAGGTTGTTTAATCATTTATTAATGACAACCATTTATATGCTCTTTTTTGACTTAATTTCAAGATTTGATGGATTAAGTCAACCCATATACCCATTTTTAAATCACGTTGGTAATTTCTTTTTATTCTTATTTAATCCATTAATTTCAATTATGTGGTTTATGTATATACATTATGAAATTTATTCAAATGAGAAAATGATTAAAAGGTTCACAATTGGTTCAATTCCAATTTTATTATTTAATGCGTTTCTAGTCATTGGTTCATTGTTCAATGGTTGGATTTATTATATTGATGCGGAAAACATCTACCATCGAGGTTCGATGTACATGTTACCTGAGGTGATGAGCGTTACAGTGATGATCATTACTTTTGGAATGCTAATTCTTGAGCGTAAGAGATTTACTAAAAATCATTTTCTACTTTATTTAATATTTGGACTGATTCCTGGATTAGCGCTTATTGCTCAAAGTGTTCATTATGGAATTTCTTATAGCTTAAATGCAATCGCATTAGCAATCACCATTCTTTATATCTTTGTCCAAAATAAACGTATGAAGAGTGATTATCTAACTGGTACATTTAATAGAAGACAACTAGATTATTACTTACAAGATAAAATTAAAGCTGCGAAAAAACATGAGACATTTACAGCAATTTTAGTAGATATTGATGACTTTAAAATGATTAATGACTCATTTGGACATCCAGTAGGTGACCAAGCGTTAGTTAAAGTTGCAGAGATTATCAGAGATAGTATTTCAGATAATGATTTTCTTGCAAGATTTGGTGGTGATGAATTCTTTGTTGTAACTAATTTGAATAAGCTCATAGATGTTGAAAGAATTATTCAAAACGTTCATGAGAATATCCGTAAGTTTAATGAAACATCCGATTCATTTAAACTACAAGCCTCTATTGGCTACTGTGTCTATAACAAAGAAGTACATCACAATTTAACTGATTTCCATAAAGCAGTTGATAAGATTATGTATGAAAGTAAAATATTAAAAAAGTAAACAAATAAAAAATCCTCTAAAATAAACACACCAACAAATAGGATAGCTGTTTAAATAGAGGATTTTCTTTTTACTTAGTTTGTATATTTAATAACATTTCAGCAGCAATTACACGCCAGAAACTTTCATTATGAATTGCATCTTGATAAATTCTTAATACTGTCTTTGGTGACATTTTTTTAATCCTATTAAATAATTGTTTATTAGTTTTCACATACAATTTACTTAAGGATGGTTTGTCATAGGATTCTGATGTGCCTACACCAATAAAGAATTTTTGAGTATGATCGGTTTTTAATGTATCAATTAAATTTAAGAATGCTGGTTGGTTGTACCAAGAAGCAGTAGATAACATACCAATACCTCCAAAGATGTGTTGATATTTTAATGCTGCATACATTGAAATGACACCACCCATCGAACTTCCTGTAATTAATGTATTTGATTGATCTTTAAGTGTTTGGTATCTTTCATCGATAAAAGATTTTAACTCATGAACTATAAAATCAACATATAAATCACCAAAATACGGTTTATCAAAAGTAATCTTTAACTCTTTTGAAATTCTACTTACATCTACTGGAGAATATTCTAATAGTCTATCATCGGTATGATCAATTCCAACAATTATCGTTGGTTTTAACATTTTAGAATGAATCATGGCAGCGACAGTTTCATGAATATGCCAAGCATGATTGTATGAAGCATCGTGATCAAAATAAAGATTTTGTCCATCATGCATATATAATACTTGGAATGGACCATCAACTTGATCTGGAATAAAGATTCTTAAATTTCTCTTTGAATTAAGTATTTTGGAGTTAATGGATAGTTTTTCAATCATTGTATCACCTCATTTGGTATCTAATATCATTCTAACATTTTTAAGTAAAAGGCAAAAAAAAATCCCCTGAGTTCTCAGGGGTTTAATATCAACTGGAGCCGGTGAGCAGGATCGAACTGCCGTCTAAGCCTTGGCAAGGCCTTGTAATAACCATTATACGACACCGACGTCGTCTTCGTGCTTTATTATGATAACAAATGAACCTATAAAATGTCAAGCATCATTGTATATTTTTTGTAGTTTTTTTTAATTCGCAATTAACTACAAAATTAATCTATCAGTATTATACCAACTATATACATAATGTCAATTATTTTTGTAAGATTTATTTATAAATAAATAGGAATCATTAAATGTTATAATGAAACTTGATAGGAATGATAAAAATGAAAAAATTCTTTGCCACAATTGGCGTAGTTTTACTCCTTGGATTTATCTTAGGATATTCAAATACCATACTTCATTATAACGATGTCTGGGTAAATTTTTTTAAAGGTACAAGCTCTGTGCCTATTTATATTCATTTGCTTTACGCGATCATTGCATTATACATGGCAATCTTTTTTCATGAGTTAGGACACTTTATTGCTTTTAAGAGATTAGGTATCAATGTTAAAGCAATGTATGTACTATGTTTTGCTTTTGTTAAAATAGATGGTCGATGGAAAGTCAAATTTATTCCTAAATTTTTATTACTTTTAGGTGGTATTGTAATTCCTGATGTCATACCGATTAGAAGTAGTGAAGATGAATTAATTATTGTTGAAAAATTCAAGAAAGTTTTAATTGCAGGACCTAATGCTTCAATTATCTATGGGGCTGTGGTTGTTTTAACATTCCTAGCATTCTTTTTAACACCGTTTTATCTACTTAATGGTTTCTTATTCACTTATGCATTAATCACTTCAATTATGACTATTTTAGCGATTCTATCCAGCAGGATAGCTAAAGGTGGTATGTATGGAGATTATGCTGCAATTAAAGCACTTGATCTAAATAAATCATTTAGATTATCTTATTTTCTACAAATTGTTAATCTTGTTGAGAAAGATGAAAAAAGTGTTGATTATCTTTGGCCACAAATTGTTAAGTACTTAGAAAAGTATACGAAAGTAAATGACCGAATCTATTTGACAATACTATCCTTTTATCTAGATGAGGTAACCTTCCAAGGAAGAATTAGTTGTACATCGATTGATGATAAACTAGAGCGAATTGAAAAAGGATTATCTAAGGGTGAAGATGGTTTAATGATTTATCACTTCATGTTGTATTTCTATCAATCTAGGAAAAACTATCTTAAAGTAGAAGAGTTGTTAGCTAAAAAGCCTTCAATCGAATTTAAAGTCGATAAAAGGGTTTTAGAATATTATGAACGATTAACGAATCATCTCTTAGGAAAAAGTGATGAATCAACCTATTTAAGTAATTCAAAAAATAATTATTCTAGTTCAACAGCTTGGATTTATGCTCCACTTGAATTAAAAGAAGACTTTAAGAAAATTGAATAATGTTGAAAGTATTTTCATAAAGTTATAACAAACTTTTTTCAAATAACTTTGTTATAATATGAAAAGATATTTATCTGATTGGAGAAAACAAAATGACAGAATTAACATTCGCAGTGATTTTATTCATTGTTACTTATATATTATTATTTGCCTTCCCCAACCATAAACATTTTGTAGCATTAGGATCCGCATTAATTTTCATTCTTGCTGGAACAATTCCTTTAAATGATGTCTTACCATCCATTGACTGGAATATTTTATTAATGCTCTTTGGGATTATGGGTGTTGTAAACCTTTTTATTGAATCTAAAATGCCTGATCTCATTGCAGATGGTTTAATTAAAAAAAGTAAGAATTTAAAATGGACTGTTATTTATTTAGCAATTTTTGCAGGTTTAGTATCTGCCTTTGTTGATAATGTAGCAACTGTTATCATTATTGCACCTATTGCAATTATGATTTGTAAAAAGTTAAAAGTATCACCAGTTGCACCAGTAATTGCGATTGCACTTGCTTCAAACTTAGAAGGTGCTGCTACCCTTGTAGGGGATACAACAGCTATTTTACTTGGTGGAAAATTAGGTATGACATTCTTTGATTTCTTCTGGTATTTAGGACGTCCTGGAATGTTTTTTTTAATTCAAATCGCGTTAGTAATCTTTATAGTAGTTTTATACATTATATTTAGAAATCAAAATCAACCACTTGAGTTTGATGAATCAATGAAAACAGAAGTGAAATCTTTCTTCCCTACTGTCTTATTGGTTGCAATTATTGTTTCACTTGTGATTGTATCATTTGTTGGTCAAAATATAGAATTTGCCTTATTAAATGGTGTGATTTGTTGTTTCTGGTTCTTAGTTGGTTTAATTTATCAATCTATTAAAGAAAAATCAGTTAAATCAGTGTTACCACACATTAAAGAAATTGATTATACAACACTCCTAATATTAGCTGGTTTATTTGTGATTATTAGCAGTATTGAACACGCTGGGTTAATTGCATTAATTGGAGATTTCTTTAGCGATGTAGCTGGTGGAAATTTATTCTTACTTTACACTTTAATTGTTTTCATTTCAGTTATCGTATCAGCTTTTATTGATAATATTCCATATGTTGCAACAATGCTTCCGATTATTGCATTAGTTTCAACTAATTTAGGTATTGATCCAACTGTACTATACTTCGGTTTACTTTCTGGTGCGACACTTGGTGGTAACTTTACACCAATTGGTGCCTCAGCAAACGTTGCAGCGATTGGTATTTTAAAGAAAGAAGGCCATACAGTATCTTTAGGTACATACTTAAAACTTTCTGTTCCAACGACACTAGCCACCGTTATAACGGGTTATCTCTTAATTTGGTTAACATACGGTATGGTTGTTTAATAATGAATAATAAGTTCCTCCAAGTGAGGAGCTTTTCTTTTTGACTTATAATAAATTAAATAAGGGGATGATAACTTGAAATTTGTATGTTTACTTAGAGGGATTAATGTTGGTGGTAATAATAAGGTTGACATGAAAACTTTAAAAAGAAAGATGGAACAAGCGGGTTTAATAAATGTTTTAACATACATTAATTCTGGGAATATTATTTTTGAAAGTGAGATCAAAGATGTTAAAAAACATCAAGTATTAATTCATGATTTAATTTTAAAAGTATTTAATGTGGATTCAAGAACATTAGTTATTGGTGAACATGAATTTATTGATATAGCAAATCATATTCCAGAAAATTATCAAAATAATGATGAATCTAAAGCGGATGTCTTATTTTACTATCCTGAAATCACTCAAGATTTGATTGATTCGATACCAGTTAAAAAAGAAATTGAAGATACAGTTTATCACGATAAAGCACTAATTGTTTGTGTATCAAGAAACAACCAATCTAAAAGTGGATTAATAAAAATTGTCGGTACAAAAGTTTATGAACTATTAACAATTAGAAATGTAAATACAGTTAGAAAATTGAAAGAACTATTAGAAAATTGATGCAAAATAAATGTTTGAACCTCAAATGTTTGGTAAGATAAAAAAGCAGTGTTTTTAATCCGGAGGGGGAGGTTAAACATGGAAAAATGGGAAAAAAGAGTAACGTTGTTTCTTACCAGTCAATCGATATCGTTACTAGGCTCAATGATGGTTATGTACGCCATTATGTGGTATATTGCCCTTGATAGTGATTCAGGTTTAATGATGACGATCATGGTGTTATGTACATTTATACCTAGTTTAATTCTCACACCATTTGCAGGTGTCTGGGCAGATAGGTTAAATAGAAAAGCATTGATGATCGTGGCTGATTTAGCGATTGCCTTAGTAACATTAGTGATTGCAATACTATTCTTTTTTGGCATAAAAGATATTTGGATTATTTTTATTGTATCTGTTGGTAGATCCATCGGACAAGCAATCCATCAACCAGCGGTTTCAGCTGTATATCCACAAATTGTACCAGAAGATAAACTTTTAAAAGTTCAAGGTATTAATCAAGGTATTCAATCAGCATCGATGGTTGGGTTACCACTTTTAGCAGGTTTTCTTTTATCACAAATATCAATTGAGTTTATTTTCTTAATTGACGTAATTACTGCTGCAATTGCAGTTTGGATGTTAATCTTTATTATTAAACTTCCAAAACATAAGGCAGAAGAAGAAAAGAAAGAAATTCATTATATCAAAGATATCAAAGATGGTTTAGTTTATGCGAAGAATCATAAGTTTGTTTTAAGTATCCTTGTTTTCGGATTCTTATTTGTCTTTTTAATGGCAGCACCAGCTTTCCTTACTTACATTCAAGTGGGAAGAGTCTTTGGTGGTGAGTTATGGCGACTAACTTACCTTGAAGCTTTCTTTGGAGTTGGGATGGTGTTGGGGTCAATTACGATTTCGCTTTGGGGTGGCTTTAAAAATCGACTGAAAACATTCTTTATTTCTTATTTACTAATTGGTGCTGGTGGAATTGGATTAGGCTTACCTTATGACTTTTGGATTTACATTATCGTTTGGGGTATTATGGGGTTCTTCATGAGTTTATCATCACCAATACTTGTCACACTTGTTCAAGAAAAAGTAGAACCAGAATACATAGGGAGAGTCTTTTCAGTTTATGGTCTAATTCAAACAGCTTCAATGCCCCTTGGTATGTTAATCTTTGGACCACTTGCTGATCAAATGGATATTTCTCATGTTATCTTAATAACAGGTATTTTTATGGTGATTTTATCATTCATACCGCTCTTTATGAAAAACCTTATGAAGGAAGGATTAAGAGCACCTAAAATAGAAAATAAAGAAATGATGACAGCAGAAAGTACTTTAGTTAAATAAACCATATTCATTAATAGAGTCAAAGTAATTAAAAATAGATAAATAGAAACAAAAAGCGTCCTTGATTTCTCAAGAACGCTTTTTTATGAAGGAATAACTTTTTGTTAAATGGTGCCCCCAGCGAGAATCGAACTTGCAATTCATCCTTACCATGGATGCGGTTTGCCACTAACCTATGGGGGCGAGTTTGGCATGCAAAAAGATTATATCAAAGACTTTATTAAAAATAAAGCCCTTTTTTGACCAAGTATGAATAACTTTATTTAACATGATTATTAATAATTCAAAAAAAGTGCATTTTTTCTCTCATTTAAGCCAACAAATGGCAATAAAAATTACCCAAAATCATTTCTTTTTTTTCGTAAGGGTTTTTAGTTGTTATTTGAATTGTTAACGTGTATAATGAGTGTAGGTGTAAAAACCTAGATATGAAGAAGGAGTAACGCATTTAATGAAGGGTACTGTTAAATGGTTTGATGCAGGCAAAGGCTACGGCTTTATCACTGCTGAAAACGGTAAAGATGTATTTGTTCACTATTCAGCAATCAAAGCTGATGGTTACAAATCATTAGCAGAAGGCGACGCGGTTGAATTTGAAATCAAATCATCAGATCGTGGCGATCAAGCTGCAAGCGTATTAAAGGTTTAATCCGCTATTGAAATAAGAGGTTTATTCGTAAACCTCTTTTTTTTCGATTTTTTTGTTATAATAAATTTAAAGGGGCGATGACGATGAATCATGATCTTTTGGAAGTAGATAAACTACACTTTAACGAACTTCGAGAATCCGTTGGAGAAACAAAGTTTCTACAACTTTTAAATGAGTTTGTTAAGAGGTTTGCCTATGAATCCATAACTATAGAAGGCAAGAATGACTTAAGTTTTGATGAATGCGCGAACTTACTTGAAAAGGAAGTAATCGTTATTCAATTACCAGAGCGAGAGCAAAAGGAAGCACTCAATTATAAGAAAGCTTTTGCACATGTATTTAAGTTAGTGACATCACGTAAACGACTCGATGAAGAAACATTAAAAGATTTACATGAAATATTAGTGGATGGAATATTTGTCGGAGGACAATACCGTAAAGTTAATGTTCAAATTCAAGGTTCTATGCACCAACCACCAGATTACGTTAAAGTTTATGACAGAATGGCAAAATTCTTTTATGATTTAGATAATTTTAAAGGAACTGCTGTGCAAAAAGGATGTTTTGCACACATGCAAATTCTTAAAATTTATCCTTTCTTAGAAGGTAATGGACGTCTTGCTAGACTTGTTCTAAACTACATCTTATTATTTGACGGTTATATGCCAGTTTCAATCCCATTAGATCAAAAAGATATTTATCTACAACATATCGATACATTTAAAGTTGAGAAAGACATTTCTCCATTTGTAGAATACATTTACCACCTTTTACTACAATCTTACGAAAATTATATTGAATACTTAGAAAAATAAAAAATCCTCAACAGGATTTTTTTATTATGCTATAATAAGTTAGGTGATTATATGGCATTTACTATAGGTAAAATCAACGTCCTTAAAGTTGATAGAAAAACTGATATTGCATATATCCTGAAGAATGAAAAAGGGGAAGAAATCTTCCTTCACGTCAATGAATCAGGGAAAAGAGAATTAACAAGAGGTAGCTTAGTTGAAGCTTTTTTATATTTTGATGCAAAAGGCAGAGAAGCTGCAACACTATCTACACCTTATGTTCAAGTTGGTGAACCAGGAACATTAAAAGTTGTTTCTAAAAATCCAAATTTAGGTGTATTCTTAGATCTTGGGATTTCAAAAGACGTCTTACTATCTAAAGATGACCTCCCGCAAGATGAAGCATTATGGCCCGAACCGGGTGATGAGGTCTATGTTGATTTAAAAGTGAAAACAAGAATGACTGCACGACTTATCCCACCTTCTGAATTTAGAGTAGTTATTGGTAACTATGAAATTGGACAAGATGTTGAGGGGTCAGTACAAGCAATCGGTCAAGTTGGTTATTTCATTCATACTGCAGATGGTAATATTGTCTTAGTAAAAAAATCGAATGTAAGACATAATTATCGTCTTGGTGAAAAAGTTTCAGTAAAGATTACTTATGAAAGTAAACAAGGCTATGAAGGTAGTTTAAGTAAGTTTAAAGAAGAAGTTAGAGTTGATGATTCTAAAATGATTCTAGATTACTTAGTATCACATGGTGGACAAATGCCTTATACAGCGGATACCGAAAGTGAATTAATTGTTGAAACTTTTGGTTTATCAAGAAAAGCATTTAAACGTGCGTTAGGTTTATTATATAAAACAAGAAAAATTAATTTTAAAGACGGAAAGACATATTTGGTGACAGAGAATGAGTAACAATAAAAAATTAGTTGAAAGCATTACATCACGTGATGTAGATTTTAGCCAATGGTATACTGACCTTTGTTTAAAGGCAGAATTAATGGACTATAGCGATGCTAAAGGGTTTATTATTTATCGTCCATTAGGCTATGCAATTTGGGAAAATATCCAAGCATATTTAGATAAGAAGTTCAAACAAACAGGGCATCAAAATGTATATATGCCAATGTTAATCCCTGAATCATTATTTAAAATTGAAAAAGAACACGTTGAAGGTTTCGCACCAGAAGTTGCTATGGTTACAACAACTGGGGTTGAAGACCTTGCTGAACGTTTATTAATTAGACCAACATCAGAAGTATTGTTTGGTACTCACTATGCTAAGATTGTTAAATCACATAGAGATCTTCCAAAGAAATACAACCAATGGTGTTCTGTTGTACGTTGGGAAAAGACAACTCGTCCTTTCTTACGTGGTAAAGAGTTCTTATGGCAAGAAGGACATACAGTCCATGCTACTGCTGAAGAAGCTAAAGAAGAAACATTAAAGATGTTAGAAATTTACGAAAAACTAGGTAGAGAATTACTTGCTATTCCATTTGTTACTGGTAGAAAGACTGAAAAGGAAAAATTTGCCGGTGCACTTGAAACTTATTCAATCGAAGCATTAATGCACGATGGACAAGCTTTACAATCAGGTACTTCACACTACTTTGGTCAAGAATTTGCTAAAGCATTTGGTATTAAATTTACAAACTCAAATAACGAATTAGAACTTGCTTACCAAACTTCTTGGGGTGTATCAACTAGATTAATTGGTGCGGTCATCATGGTTCATGGTGATGATGAAGGTTTAGTCTTACCTCCATATGTTGCTCCAACTCAAGTCGTAATTATTCCAATTGCAGCAAACGATCAAGTAACTGAAACTGCAAATAAATTAAAAGAAGACTTAGAAGCACGTGGTATTAGAGTAGCACTTGATGATTCTAAGAAATCACCAGGTTGGAAATTTGCTGAATATGAAATGAAAGGTGTGCCACTTCGTATTGAAGTAGGTCCAAGAGATCTTGAACAAGGTAATGTTCAAGTTGTCTTCCGTCACACAAGAGAAAAATCATTATTAGCAATTGAAGATGTGGTTGAATTTGTTGAACCAGCAATCGCTAAAATGCATGAAGAAATGTATCAAGCAGCATTAAACCATGTTCAAACACATACGAATGTTGCTAAAACTTATGATGAATTTAAACAACATTTAAAGAATGGTGGTTACATTAAGATGTCAGTATCTGGTCAAGATGCTGAAATCCAAATTAAAGCAGAAACAGGTGCTACTGCACGTGTTATCGTTAATGAACCATTATTAACAGAAATTTGTCCAGTTACAGGTAAACCTGCAACTATGACAATTCTATTTGCAAGAGCTTATTAATAAATATTAGAAACTGTTCATTAAAATGAGCAGTTTTTTTATAGACATATTTGATTAAATCATTAATAAAAAAACGACTTACTAAAGTCGTTTTATTTTTCTAAATTAGTTGGAGTGATATCTTTATAAGGTGCTTTGTTCTTGTGTTTTGGTTCAGGAACTGGATCATACTTCGGTTTGAATAATGGATTACAAGTAAGGATTCTTTTTGTGGTTAAAAAAGAAGCATAAATAAAGTTATGTTTCTCGTAAGCTTCAATGGCATAATTTGAACAAGTTGGATTGTGTCTGCACTTGTGCATCTTACCACCAGATAAATTGCTTTGGTACCAACGAATGGCCTTAATTGCTAATTTTTTCATACAATTTATTATACAACTTTAATGATTAAAATGGCTAATTAACATAATTTACTAAAACGTTATATATTTACTTATCTAATCACTTACATTAAAAATATGTCTGTGCTATAATAAAAGTACAATGTAAACGCATACAATTAAGGAGGACTTTTATGAAGGACTATAGAACGGATGCCCTTCGAAACATTGCACTTCTCGGACACCAAGGTAGTGGTAAAACTACACTTGTCGAAAGTCTACTCTATGTTTCGGGGGTTTTAAGTAAAAAAGGAGAAGTAGAAAAGAAGAACACCAAGTCAGATTTTTTACCTGAGGAACAGGCTAAAGGCTCTTCTATGTCAACATCTTTAATACCTGTAGAATATAATGACTGCAAACTTAACCTGCTTGATGTGCCTGGTAACGATGAACTCATCGGAGAACTCTACCATGCCCTTGAAGTGGTTAAAGGTGCAGTCATTTTAATTGATGCAACTAAAGGTGTCGAAGTCGGTACCGAGATGGTTTGGTCAGAAATTAGAAAACGACACATTCCAGCTATTTTATTCATTAATAAGATGGATAAAGAAAACATTGATTATGAGAAACTTTTAGAAGATATACGTGAAAAATTAGGTAAACGTGCTGTACCATTTGCATATCCAATTGGTCGTAAAGAAGACTTTGAAGGATTTGTAAATGTTGTAGAAATGAAAGCTAGAATCTATGATGGTAATAAGTGTCAAGATGCACCGATTTGGGAAGAAAAATTACCTAAGGTTAAAAGCTTAAATGAAATGATTATGGAATCAGTTGCTGAAACTTCTGAAGAATTATTAGAGAAGTATTTAGGTGGCGAAGAGATTCAAATGGATCAAATCAAACATGCACTGCATAATTCTATTATCAATGGTGAATTAACACCGGTCTTAGTGGGTTCATCACTTAAGAATATTGGTATGGAAACCATGCTTAAGATGTTAATTGATTTTGCTCCATCACCAGATGAGTTAAAAGAATTAGAAGCAACCAATCTACAAACTAATCAAAAAATATCTGTTAAAACTGTAAATTCTCAACCATTCAGTGGATTTGTCTTTAAGACAATGGTCGATCCGTTTGCTGGTACGATCTCATATATTAAGGTAACATCAGGTTCTATTAAAAATGGGGATGATGTTTACCATTCTGGTTCTGATTCAGTTATTAAATTATCAGGTTTAATGACAGTCATGGGTAAAGATCAATTACCTTTAGACATCGTTCATGCAGGTGATATCTTTGTTGTAACAAAGGTTGATCAATTAAGAACTGGTGATACCATTTCTGATCCTAAGAATCGAATTGTTTTTGATAAAGTTCAATTACCAACACCTGTTATCTATAAAGCCATTGTCCCTTCAAATGAAAAGGATGAAGATAAGATTTCAATGGCATTAGGTAAATTAAACATTGAAGATCCTTCATTTGATCTACAGCGAAATAAAGAAACTGGTCAATTATTGATTGGTGGTTATGGCTTATCTCATATCGGCTTTGTGATTGAAAGAATGAAGAATATGTATAAAGTCGGTGTTGATTTTAATGATCAAAAGATTGTTTATCGTGAAACCATTAAGAAAAAAGGTGAAGGTGAAGGTAAACATAAGAAACAATCTGGTGGTGCTGGTCAATATGGCCACGTTCATATCAGATTTGAACCGACTGAAGGTGAATTTGAATTCGCATCAGAAGTTGTCGGTGGTGCTGTACCAAAAGGATACTTCCCAGCAGTTGAAAAAGGATTATTAAAATCATTTGAAAAAGGACCTTTAGCAGGCTTCCCAGTGATTCATGTTAAAGCAACCTTATTTGATGGTTCTTACCACGATGTAGATAGTAATGAAATTTCATTCGTTTTAGCTGCTGACCTTGCTTGGAAAGCTGCTTTAGAAAAAGTTCAACCAACTATTTTAGAACCAATCTTAAAATTAACGATTAAAGTAAAAGAAGCTTATGTTGGTGATGTCATGGGTGATATGAATAAACGACGTGGCAGAATCCAAGGTATGGACCAACAAGATGCTTACACATATATTACAGCTGAAGTTCCAGAAGCTGAAGTTGTATCCTACGCGATAGACCTTAAAGCGATGACTCAAGGTTCTGGTAAATTTGAACGTGAATTTATACGTTATGATGAAGTTCCAGCAATGTTAATTCCTAAGATTGTTGAACAATATAAAAAGTAAAAACAATTAAATAAATCTACTATTGTATAGGAGGTATCCTATGCAATGTGTGATTTGTGGTAAACCTATTACCGTAAAAAGAACTTTCTTAAACCTCGACAAGAGGATAGACCATAGGGTCTGCAAGAACTGTTTCCAGAGTCATGTGAATTATTTTCCATACTTTGTAATACCAATAAATGGCGGGCTTCTCCATGTCTTTGAATTAATTAAAGACCAATTTGATCCAGTAGATTTATTTGCAGATTATTTTAGACCCTATCTTCAAGCTTATCTAAAACTAGATGGATATATAGATGCAATCTATCTAGATACCTTAAATCAAAAATGGATTGACCTTTTTGACAAACTTAATGTAGGACATCTCATCATTTTTACAAATTTTTTTAAGGAGGAATAAAATATGAGATACGAGATTATTGGAAGAAATGGGTTTCAACCTACTCAAGCAATTGAAAAATACATTGAGAAGAAATTAACTAAAATTATTAGTTTCTTCGATGAAAAATCAATTGATACGGTTAGAGTAGTACTAGGTGTGTACAAGGAATTTTCTAAAGTAGAAGTTACAATTCCTGCACCTTATATCCTTCTTCGTAGTGAAGTAAAAGATCCTGACATGTATGCCGCAGTAGATAAGACTGTTGACAAACTATCACAACAAATTAGAAAGCATAAGAGTAAGATTCGTCACCACTTTGAAAAAGGTGGTAAAACACCAGTCTTTAATCGTGAATTTGATGTCGAAGAAATGGATAAACAAGTTAAAGCTTCAAATCTCGTTAAAACCAAGAAGTTTAAGATTCAGCCAATGAGCATTGATGATGCTATTGCACAAATGGAATTATCGGGCCATGACTTCTTTATCTTCCTTGATTTAGCATCAAATGATCCTCAAATTGTTTATCGTAGAGAAGATGGTGACTATGCAGTAATCCATGCAACACCAGATTTTGCTAAATAAATATTTGAGAAACCACTTGAATAGCAATTAAAAGGTGCAAAATTTGCACCTTTTATTATGATTAAATAGTTTTAACTTAGATTAGTTGGTATAAGATCAAATATGACTTAATTTCAAGAAATTAATTATTTGATAAATGTAATGATTTTAGGTATCATGATATTACATATCAATTAGAAGGAAACTTATGCAGCGAACAGACTTTGGGATTAAAAACTCACGTATTTGGCATTTGTGTAGTCAAGACATCGAGATAAATAAATCCATCACTTTAGATAATTGGACAAGATATCGAGGAGAGTTCCGCGAAATCTATTATCTAAATGATACTAAAAAGTTTTTAGAGGTTGATCATTTCAATCAAACCTTTAAATTTTTTGCTTCTGGGGTAAGAAAAAATAATAAAGATGATTTTAGAAGATTCTTTAGAGAATATTTAGGATACCGCGAACTCGGTGTTTAATGAAAGGGATCATATGGAACAATTAGAAAAAGAAAAATACATGCGTCGTGCCATTGAATTAGCCCTTAAAGGTGAAGGGTTTGTCAATCCTAATCCATTAGTTGGTGCGGTCATTGTTAAAGATTCAAGAATTATAGGTGAAGGTTATCATCAAAGATATGGTGAACCTCATGCTGAGGTTAATGCTTTTAAAAATGCAACCGAAGACGTTAATGGAAGTACTATTTTTGTTACATTAGAACCATGTAGCCATTTTGGTAAACAACCACCTTGTGCAGCAGCTATTATTGGAAAAGGTATCAAAAAAGTAGTTGTTGGTTTACTTGATCCAAATCCACTGGTTTCAGGAAAAGGTATTAAGATGTTAGAGGAGGCTGGAATAGAAGTTGAAGTTAATTTTCTTGCTGATGAAATTAGACGAGTTAATGAAATCTTTTTAAAATACATTACAACAAGAAGACCATTTGTTGCGATGAAGTATGCGATGACATTAGATGGAAAACTTGCTACTAAAGATTTTGATTCTAAATGGATTACAAATGAAGATGCAAGAAAACATGTGCATAAATTAAGAAATCGTTATGCATCAATTTTAGTTGGTGTAAACACGATTATTAAAGATGATGCAAAATTAAATGTTAGATTAGACTATGAAACATATCAACCAATAAGAATAGTGATTGATCCTGAACTTAATATTCCATTAAAAAGTTATGTTGTTAAAACAGCTAAACAACAACAAACTTGGGTAGTTTCTAAAAAGTATGATGAAACACTTGAAAATTTAGGGGTTCGAATCATTCAAATGGATGAAATAAATTTAGAAGAACTCTTAAATATACTTGGGAAAGAAGGTATTGACTCTGTCTTTATTGAAGGTGGAGCATATACCCATGGTACATTCTTAGACCAAGGTTTAGTAGATAAAGTTTATGCTTATATAGCACCTAAATTAATAGGCGGGAAAAATGCTTTAACACCAGTATCAGGTGAAGGGGTAAGTTTAATGAAAGATGCATTTGAACTAGAAGATATTAAGATCCAATTTTTTGGTGATAATATCCTAGTTGAAGGATTAGTCAAAAAGGAAAAACTATGAAATATAAAACAATCGTATTTGATTATGATGGGACATTACATGAAAGTATTCACGTCTATTACCCAGCATTTATTAAAGTTTATGAAGAATTAGTTGAAAAAGGATTACAACCAAAAAGAGATTGGAAACAAGATGAAGTGACTAAATTTCTTGGTATGAATCCAAAAGAAATGTGGGCATCATTTAAACCAGCTTTAAGTGAAGAGGCAATCAAAATTGCATCAGCAAGAGTTGGTGAAGAAATGAGAGCGCGCATTTTAAAAGGTGATGCCAAACTTTATAAAAATTCTATTGAAGTATTAGAAAAACTAAAAAAAGAAGGGTACATATTAGTCTACCTTTCTAATTCAAAAACGTATTATATGGAGTTTCATAAGAAGAACTTTTCACTTGATAAATATTTTGATTACTTTATGGTATCAGAACAGTATGATTACATTCCAAAAGAAGATATCTTAAAAACTGTATTGGATAAACTACCAAAACCTGTTTTAGTAGTTGGTGATAGAACGCACGATATGCAAGCAGGTATAAAAAACAACTTAGACACATGTGGATGTTTATATGGTTATGGTAGTGTTGATGAATTTAAAGATGCAACTTATATGATTTCTGATATTAAAGAAGTACTTGAAATTGTTAAATAAAAAAAGTGCAGATTAATTTCTGCACTTTAATTTTTATTCAGCAAATAATTTTTCAACGACTGACCAGTTAATAACATTGAAGAATGCTGCAACATAATCAGGACGTCTGTTTTGATAGTTTAGATAATAAGCATGTTCCCATACGTCTAAACCTAATAATGGTTTACCTTCAGCAAGTGGAGTATCTTGGTTTGGAGTAGAAGTAACAACTAATTTGTCGCCTTTCTTAATTAACCAAGCCCAACCTGAACCGAAACGTGTTTTAGCTGCGTTTGAGAATTGTTCTTGGAATGCTTCGAATGAACCGAAGTCACGAACGATTGCATCAGCTAATTTACCTGATGGTTTAGCACCGTCATTTTTCTTTAATAAGGTCCAGAAGAATGTGTGGTTGAAATGTCCGCCACCATTGTTTCTAACTGCACCTTGAATGTCTGCTGGAACTTTATCTAAATTTTTTAAGATTTCTACTAAATCATCCATAGTTTCAGCTTTAATTTCTGGATGTTTTTCTAATGCTGCGTTTAAGTTAGTAACGTAAGCATTGTGGTGTTTCCCATGATGGATTTCCATCGTTTTTGCATCGATGAATGGTTCTAGAGCATCGACTGCATATGGTAATTGTGGTAATTGATATGCCATAATAGATTCCTCCTATATTTTTTATACACCTTTATCTTACGATAAAAGTGACTTTTTCACAAACGTTAAGCACTCTTTAAAATACTTTCTATTAAATCTTTATCAATGTCGATAAAGATAGTTTTCTCATTTTTGATTTTAACTAATGATGCCGGTTTACCACTCATTTTAGAAACATTTCTAAACAGTGTATAATTCACTGGAATAGAAGAAGATTCTTTTAAAGTTGAGAAGTAAGCAGCAAGCATGGCTGCTTTTCTAATAACTTGTTCAGTTAGGATTTCTGTTTTAACTAAGACATGTGAACCTGGTGCATCTTTGACGTGGAACCAATAATCATCTTTGTTTCCTAAATCATTAATAATTTTTCCATTTTGTAAACTGTTTTTACCAATAATGAATGTTGCAATTGAATCTTTAATAGTTAAAATTTCTATTTTATGTTTAGTTTGTCTAGTATTATTTTTACTGGATTGTTTTAAATATCCATAAGGAATTAAAAGTTCTTTAAAATCATTTAATTCATGTTTGGTGGCAAGTTCAAGTTCTGCTTGGAAGTTTAAATAGATTTCTTTTTGATCAAATACGTTTTTAAGTTCAGTTTCGATAAAACTTAATGCACGTTTAGCTTTTTGATAATTTTTGTAAAAAGATTGTGCATTTGCAGATAGTGACTTTTGACTGTCAAGTTCAATTGAACCAATATGAGGACGCTTTTCATTTAAATCAAAGGCGTTTGCATAGATATAATCACCTTTATCTTTATCTGATAAATGAAGTTCTGCATCGTGCATTTGTTTTTGTAGTTGATCATGTTTTTTATCCAACTTTTTAATTTGATTCTTGATAAAAGTAAGATAAGGTAGTTTGTCATCTTTGCTTTCCATAATGCGATTTTCTAAAGCTTCACTTAACGTATCAAATGATTTAGTTTCACCTTCAAAGATATTAAAGAAGTAGCTCTTATTTTCTTTTAGTGATAGTGTTGGTTGAATTTTTATATCGTATGGTGTAACATTATGTTCTGATAAATATTTTGCTAGTCTTAAACTAATACCTAAATACTTTTCAGTGATTTCTTTTGGAGATAGTAAAGCATTAAATTCATAATCCTTAGCATCTAATTTATCAGTCTTAAAATATTCATATGTTGCATTAGGTACTAAATGCCTACCATCTAAGACAAACATCTTTTTATAAAGATCTAATATCTTATCATTTTCTAACAGAATTAAATTTGCATGACGGCCCATTGCTTCAAAAATAAGTGTTTTTTCAATTGGTCCTAAAATAAAGTCATATACAGTAAATTTAAGTAATAAAACACGGTCTGATGAAAACTGTGTGATTTCTTTTAAAATTCCACCGGTTAAATGTTTCTTTAAACTCGCTAAAAAGTTCGAATTATCAACCTTATCTACTGGTTTTTTTGATAGATAAACTGATGTAAAACTTGCATTTAAATTAAAGGTTAAATAGTATCTTTGTTTCTCTTTGTAAAGTTGTAATACAAAATAAAGGCTTGATGACCATGTTTGTTCAACACGAGCATTTAAAATTTCAGCCTCAAGTTCGTTTTTAATATGATGTAAATAGATTCCATCTAATGCCACAATAACACCTCATATCTACTATATCATGAAAGTTAATGAAACTATTTACATTGAGTTTATTATCCTATATAATAAATTAAGCGAAGAGTTAGGAGAGGCAAATGAAATTAAACCAACGTGGGTTACTCATCGTCATATCTGGTCCATCTGGTGTCGGTAAAGGTACAGTCCGCCGTGCACTTTTTTCCATGAAAAACCATAACTTGGCATATTCTGTTTCAATGACAACAAGACAACCAAGAGTTGGTGAAGTGGATGGCCGTGATTATTATTTTGTTGACAGGGAAACTTTCCAAGAGAACATTAAAAATGACCAATTCTTAGAATGGGCTGAATTCGTAGGTAATTACTACGGTACACCAAGAAGTAAAGTTGATGAAATGCTTAATCTAGGAAAAGAAGTTGTTCTTGAAATCGAAGTTGAAGGTGCACTTCAAGTTCGTGAAAGAATGAAAGATGCGGTCTTTATATTCTTAGTTCCACCAAGTAAAAAAGCATTATACGATCGCTTAGTTGAACGTGGTACTGAGGATAAAGCTTTAATTGATAAACGTTTCCAAAAAGCTGAAAAAGAATTTATGTTAGCCTATAAATACGACTATATTGTGGTCAACGACGATGTTAATAATGCAGCTGATCGTATTATGGCAATTATCCGCGCTGAACATGCAAGAACCGAGCGCACAATTCACAATTATTTAAAGATGTTAGAGGAGTGATTTTTGTGAAAACAAACAAAGAAGGATTACGTTATCCATCAATTGACGTACTGTTAAGTAAAATCAATTCTAAGTATAAACTAGTTTATGCTGCCAGCAAAGTAGCTCATATTATTGAAACTGAGAAATTAGATATCGATGATGCGAAATCTGTGACAACAGTAGGTAAAGCTTTAGAAGAAATCATTAATGGCAGAGTTAAAATCACGTTCGAAGAATGAACGTGATTTTTTTTAGAGTTATATTGTAAAATATAAATAGGTGATTGAATGAAAGATAAGTTAGCTCTTTTACCAAACGAACCCGGCTGTTACTTGATGCTAAATGAAGCAGGCGATGTAATTTATGTTGGTAAAGCTAAAAACTTAAAGAATCGTGTGAAGTCATACTTTACCGGTACACATAATGCTAAAACTCAAAAGTTAGTCTCTGAAATCAGAGATTTTAATTATGTTGTAACAAACTCGGAGACTGAAAGTCTTCTTTTAGAATTTAATTTAATTAAAAAGTATGCACCTATTTATAATATTCGTTTAATCGATGATAAAAGTTATCCATATATTGAAATCACGAATGAAAAAGATCCGATGATTCAAGTGTCACGTTATCAAACTGTTGACCCAGAAAAAACATTATTTGGTCCATATCCAAATGGATATTCAGCTAAAGAAACCCTTAAACTTCTACAAAAATTATATCCTTTAAGACGCTGTAATCCAGTTAGTAAAAAACCTTGTATGTATTATCATCTAGGTTTATGTTTAGGGCCATGTGCACATGAACATGTGGATTATGAGCCAAATATTAAAAAGATTACGCAATTCTTAAAAGGTGATACAAAAGAAGTACTTGACGAATTAAAACGTCGTATGAAAGAAGCTTCTGAGTCACTTGAGTTTGAAAAAGCGTTAGAATACCGTGACATGATTAAAGCAGTTGAAGATACAACTGAGAAACAAATTGTTTCATTAAATGACCATAAAGATCGAGACTTTGTCTCTTTTGCAGCAAATGAAGATGATCTAGCTATCCATATATTAATGATGAGACAAGGTAGAATATTAGATTCTCACCAACAAGTTGTTTCATTTATGGATGATCCAAATGAAACATTCTTGTCTTATATTAAAAATTATTACGATAGATTTTTATTACCGGATGAATTAGTTTTTGATTCACAAGTAGATGAAAAGACTTTGAAAATGTATTTTGGAAATAAAGTAGTTATTCCAAAAATTGGTGATAAGAAAAAACTAATCGATTTAGCACATAAGAATGCCATAGAAGACTTAACACATTACTTCAAACTCTACCGAGCAAAATCGGAAAAGATGAATGAACAGTTAGAAGCGTTATCTCAAATTGTAGAAAGTAAAGTCAATTACATTGAAGTTTTTGATAATGCACATCTTTTTGGTACAGCTCCAATTAGCGGTATGATTGTTTGGAAGGATAATCATTTTGAACGTAAGATGTATCGAAAGTTTCACTTAAAAACATCTACGAATGATGATTACCAATCAATGAAAGAAGTCTTATATCGTAGATATCAAAGACTTTTAATTGAGAAACAAAGATTACCTGATTTAATTTGTGTAGATGGTGGAAAAGGTCAAGTAACTGCAGCGTTTGAAGTACTAAATGCACTTAATATTGAAGTACCTGTATTAGGTTTAAAGAAAAATAAGTTTCACCAATTAGAAGGTTACGTGTATAATGGTGAAGTGACACTACTTGATAAAAAAGGTGTTCTATTCCAATTTTTAGGTAAACTCAGTGAAGAAGTACATAGATTCACCATAACATTCCACCAAGATACTAAAAATAGAAAAGATTACGGTTCAGTCTTAGACAATGTGAAAGGACTTGGGCCGACTAGAAAGAAAAAACTTCTTTCTACTTTTACATCAATCGATGACATTAAGAATGCTACTGTTGACCAATTAAGAGAAATTGGTCTACCGGATAAAGTAATTAAGGCCATCAAGGAAGGACTTTCATGAAAACATTTATCCATGATATAGACGAAAAGAAAAAGTTATTTTACTGTATTATTAACCGTAAAAAAGAAGCTTTTTACTTATCAAATCGACTAGCAAAAACTTTCTTTCCGATTTTAAAGACCCATCAATTAGTTGAGTTTGAAGTGAAAAATCAAGTGACTAAAAAATTTAATGGTAATTTAGTTAAGGTTTACCCAGTTTCATACTTCAGAGAAATTATTGATTTAAAGCCAAGAAGAGTTTTATATGATTTAGATCAATTAAGAAAAGATATGAAGAAAGTCTTAAAACAATATAAATATTTCTTATTCTTAGATTTAGAAATGAGTATGCCAGGTTATGGGGAGACTAAATTTGTACCTGAAATTATTCAAGCAGGATATGTATTATCTAATAAAAAAGGCCAAGTTTTAGCAGATGAAGGTTACTATATTAAGCCGAAAAATGATCATGCAATAAATAAACGTACAATTAAGTTTTTAAAACTTGATGAAGAATTATTCCATAATACAGCGAAATCCTACAAGTATTTTTATGAAGGATTAAAAGAAATCATAAATCAATTCCATCCGCAAATTGTTGTATGGGGTAAAAATGATATTCAAGCTTTAAATTTCTCATATGAAATTAATGATGTTCAACCAATAACAAAAGAAAAAATGTTTATTGATTTATTAAAACTGCACAAAGATTACTATAATCTACAAAATGATTTAGGACTATTTGATGCGTATAAACAATATTATCAAACCAATCTTTTAGAACAAGATCATGATGCAAGAACAGATGCAGTGATTACTAAAGATGTATTCGATGCATTCTTAGCCTCAATGAAATAAAAAACTTCCATCAGGAAGTTTTTTTTATAAGTTCATAATAATTGGAATAATCATCGGTTTACGAAGCGTTAAATCATAAATCTTATCAGATAAAGTATCAATAATGGTTTGTTTTAAAGCAACTTCGCTATATTTCTTTTTAGCAAGTTCTTTTAATGCTATTTTCTTAACTTCATTTGATAGACTTTGAGTTAATTCCTCATTACCCTTCATATAAATAAATCCGCGAGAGATCACAGTAGGATCATTTACTAAAGTTTGTTTCTCTTCATTAATAGATAATACAACAGAGAATAATCCTTCCTCTGATAAAATCTTACGTTCACGTAAGACAGAAGAACCAATATTACCAATACCAGTACCATCAATGTAAACGTCAGCAGCTTGAACTTTGCCAGCAATTTTTAATGAATTCTTTGTAACAGCTGCAACATCACCATTATCCATGATTAAGATGTTTTTAGCAGGGACGCCACATTCAACAGCAAGTGATTTATGATGTTTTAACATTCTGTGTTCACCATGCATTGGAATGAAGAACTTAGGTTTAACTAATGTTAACATTAGTTTTAAGTCTGGTGCTGAACCGTGACCTGATGTATGGGTATCTGTAATTGGACCATGTGTAATAACGTTGACATCATTTCTAAATAATAGATTGATGGTCTTATTAATTGGATCTTGGTTACCAGGAATTGGAGAAGATGAGAAGATGACAGTATCACCTTTTACAGTCTTAATTTGACGGTGAGAACCGTTTGCTATTCTAGATAAAGCTGCAAGTGGTTCACCTTGCGAACCAGTAACTAAAATACATGTTTCTTCTAAAGTATATTTAGATAATTCCTCTGGTGCGACAATTGTACCTTTTTTAGGTTTAATATAACCTGATTGTTGACCAGCTTCAATAGCACGTTCCATTGAACGACCAAAGACAGCAATTTTTCTACCAGTTAATTCGGAGGCTTCAATAATTTGTTGGATTCTATATAGGTTAGATGCGAATGTCGCAATAATAATTCTACCTGGAATTCTAGTGAATAATTCGTTAATTGAGCGACCAACTTTAGATTCGGATTGAATTAATCCTTCTTGTTCAGCGTTAGTCGAGTCTGAAAGCATTAATAAACATCCTTCAGTCCCTAAATTTGCTAACTTTTCATATTCGGCATGTGGTCCAACTGGTGTGTAATCAATTTTAAAGTCACCAGTATGGAAGATTGGTCCATGCTCAGTTCTAAAGACGATTCCAAACATATCTGGAATCGAGTGATTTAGTCTAATGAATGAAATATCGACGCCTTTAAAATTATAAGAGTAGTAAGATTTATATTCTTCAATCTTTGGAATAGATAAATTTTTATGTTCAGCTAATTTATATTCAATTAAGTCAACAGCAATACCAGATGCATAAATTCTTGGGATTTTGACTTGACGTAATAAATATGGAATACCACCAATATGGTCTTCGTGACCATGGGTGATAAATAAACCGACAATTCGATCTTCGTTTTCTCTTAAGTATTGGTAATCAGGAATGACATAATCGATACCTAAAAGATCGTCATCAGGAAATAGTATCCCTGCATCAACGATAAATATTTGGTCGTTTATTTCATAAACATATGTATTTTTACCAACTTCGCCTAAACCACCTAAGGCAAAAACTCCGATTTCGCCGGTCTCAAGCAATACATTTTTTGGCATTTGCGTTTCCTCGTATCGATTCTAAGTATGTCTTTATTATACATGAAAAAAATATAAAATACAGTAATTTGTTTGAGAGTGATATGTGAAAGATGTCTTCATTTGATTATCGTTGAATATGTATTTGTATAGAACACTAAAGAAAAAGATGCAAAATGGTTAAAACAGTAAAAATATGTATTAGTGATTATTGAAAATGATAAAACTACGAGCTTTCTTGAACTTGGTTCGCAAGAAATCTAAGAAGATTAATCTTAAATAGATAGATGATACTACATATAGTTTTTTATGTCGGAAATCCCACGCTAAAAATCATAAAAATTGTAGTATTTAATTTGTGATACAATAGGTATAGATTAAGAGGTGGCATATGAAAAGAGTTTACGTCTTTGATGTAGATAATACATTACGTTCAACAAAACAACAAAAAGTTTTACCGCAAACAGTAAAACTTATCGAGACACTAAGAAAAAACCCAGATTACATACTAGTTCTAGCAACTGGTCGCGGTCCTTCTAAGATGGATGTAATGGATGAATTTAGTCATCTTTTTGATTACAAAATCATGGTAAATGGCGCAGTAATCGTTAAAAACGATGAAATTATATATGAAGATGTGATTGAACCAAAGGATGTTCAAATGGTTATCGAAGATACTAAAAAACGTGGTATCTCGATGGGAATGGTTGGCTTTGATCACGAAGCTGTATCTTTAATTGACGAGCATATTGAATATGCTTTAAAAGGATATACAACGGTAAGACCAACTGTAGATCCTGAATTTTATTTAAAAGAACATGTTTATCAATTATGGGTTTTTCACAAAGATTTCAATGAATTAGAAAAAATAGCTAAATCATATCCACAATTCCAACATTTCTTTTGGCATTATGGTGGCGTTGATTTAGTATATCCAAGAGTGTCAAAAGATAATGCGGTAAAAGTTGTTATGAAAAACTATCCAGGATATGAACTGATCTGTGTAGGCGATGGTCAAAACGATTTAGAAATGATCAGACTTGCAGACATTGGTATTCTAATGGAAAACTCAAGATGGCAAGAAGATTCTAAAGACATTAAAAAATTGATTGCACCTCACGTGGAAGAAGATAAGTTATTTGATTTTTTTAAGGAAAATGGCCTTTTATAGTAAAATCCACGAATCATAGAGTAGTTCTTTGATACATTGGTTGTCGCATTTTTATATTTACTTTAATATGGGGTTGAGGTGATTAGTATGGATGCAAAAAAATGTGGTTTATTTATTCAAAGTTTAAGAAAAGAAAAGCGATACACACAAAATGAACTTGCTGAGTTAATTGGTGTAACGGATAAAGCAATTTCAAGATGGGAAACTGGAGAAGGCTTTCCGGAAGTAACCTTACTACCAAAACTAGCAGATATCCTTGGTGTTTCTATCGATGAACTTTTAAAAGGTGAAAGAGTTCAAAAAAATAAGCCTAAAGATCAAAATTATCTTTCTAGATTTAAACTCTATTCAATGTTAAGTGCGATAGTAATGTACTTTGGCTTAGTATTATCAATTTTAGTAATCAATTTGAATACAAATGTTTCAAATGCTGTTTGGATTGGACTTATCCCTATACTAGTATGTTGTTTTGGAGCAGGTATTTGGTATATTGTATTAAGAACTTTATTTATTGAAAAATCTGAGTGGAATGATCAAGATAAATTTACAGTTTATAAACAAACAAAATTGATTTATAGCAGTTTAATTTTATCGATTTTCTTATACTTACCATATCTTGTTGGTCATTATTTCATCTTAACTCAACAAGGTTGGATAATAGGTATTATATCTTTTGATACTTATTTATTATGGGCATTGTTTGCAGGGATTCTTGCAGTAGCTGTAATTTATATTGTTAATCTATTACACAGACATAACCTAAAATATATTAACATTAAATTAGTATTAAATTCAGTGACTGTTGCATTCTTTTTACTAACCCTAAATTTATTGGTATCACTCATTGATCCTTCAAACTTTGCAACCATTTCATTTCTGATGTTTGTAAATGAAATATTATCTTTAGGTTTAGTCATTTACTTTATGGTAACTAAGAAAATAAGTTTTAAATGGTTAATCTTATTACCGTTTATTTACTTTAATCTACATACAACTTTATTAACTAGAGCTAATGGTTTTGGTGATACAGGTGGGTACCTATATATACTTATAAGTGGATTAATATATTTGATTTTAATGGGATTTGCACTTAAATTTAAGAAAATTCCTCATACATACGTGCTCTTATATTTTGCAATGATAGGGTTTATCGGAACAATCCCAGTTAATCTGAATTATTTATTTGTTATCTATCAAGCAATTGGAGTTGCTATTGTAGGACTTATTGATTACTTAAATTCGCCTAAATTTATCAATAAATAAGCACTTCGGTTGAAGTGCTTTATTTTTTAGGTAATCCTTTTATGATATCATCTATACAATCTTCATGAACATATAAAGAAATATCTGCATGATGATAGACTAATTCTTTAATTGAAGACGATGAAACGAAGACGTTTCGTGAAGATGGTAATAATAGAACAGTTTCTAACTCTTGATTTAAGTTTTTGTTGAATTGATATAATTGATACTCTGCTTCGTAATCTGCAAAGTTTCTTAAACCGCGGAATAAGACTTCAGCTCCTAATTCACGAGCATATCTAACTACTAAATCTGAGGTAAAACTGATTTTAACGTTTTTAATATGTTTTGTCATCTTTAAAAGCATTTCTTGTCTTTGTTCCATTGAAAATGAAAAGACCTTGCGTGGGTTTTGAGCAATTACAACATGAAGTTCATCAACGAGTTTTGATGCACGTTCAATAATATCTAAGTGTGCTAGTGTTGGTGGATCGAATGAACCTGGATAAACACCTATTCTCATTAAAAATTCCTCTCTTTTGTAATCATATTGTAACATAAATGATTTATTTCTTGTCATTTATTAAAATAAATGCTACAATATTTTTGAAGATGAAGTGGGGCTCGAGAGTTCTCACTTATTTTTTGGAGAGTGATGAGATGGATTTAAATTTAATCAAAAATAAAGTTTTAACTGTGTTTGAAAAGCACAATTTAACTCTATTTAGCATAACAGTAGAGAAAATGGGTGCTGAAAAAGTTCTAACCATTTTGATAGATAATGAGTTGGAACATCAAACCTTAGAACCAATACATATGGAGGTCTTAGATTTAATTAATGATGATCTTCCTGATGATTACTACTTAGAACTTTCAACAGTAGGTATTGAGCGTCCATTAAGAACATTAGATGAAGTAATTGCAAACATCGGTAAATTTGTTTATATCGAAAGTGAACAATTTATTGGTGATGCAACAATTGATGATGTTAATGATGGTATCCTAGACATCAGTTTCCATATTAAAGGTAGACCTAAGAAACTGCAATTAAGTTATGAAAATATCAAATTTATTCGACAAGCTGTCAAATTTTGAGGTGAGAAAAGAAAATGATTAATAAAGCATTTTTCCAAAATATCAGCGTAGTTGCTGAAGATAATGATTTAACTACCGAGCAAGTATATTATGCATTTGAACAAGGTTTAATTGCTGCATGTAAAAAGCAATTAGGTGTTCAAACTTGCCGTGTTGAATTCAGAGAAGAAAAGAATGAACTTTTAGTTTTTGGACAATATTTCGTTTTACCTGAAGGTGAACTAAATCTTGACATGGATAAAAAGTATACATTCATCAAATTAGAAGATGCAAAAGCATTAAATTCAAGAGCTAAAGCAAATGAATTATTAGAAGTTAAAATTGAACCAGGTGAATTTAACTATAATGCATCAAGAGACTTAAAGCATCGTTTCAACGAAGTTTTAAACCAAATTAAGAAAGAAAATATCTATCAAGGTTTAAAGAAACTTCAATATGAAATGGTTAATGCGAAAGTATTAGATGTTGAACAAGATTTCTATCGTATTGAAATCAACAAAGATGTCATTACAATGTTACCTAAGAAAGAAGCATTACCAAATGATAAATTTCATTTAGGTGATCGCATCAAGGTTTATGTAACAGATGTAGAAATGAAACCAAAAGGACCAAAAATCTATGTATCTAGAACCCATGTTGGTTTAATCACTAGATTATTAGAAGAACATGTACCAGAAATTAAAGATGGTACAATCGAAGTTTTAGGTATCGCTCGTGACCCAGGTGATAGATCTAAAGTTGGTCTACGTTCAAATAACGAAAATGTAGACGTTATAGGTGCAACTGTTGGTGAAGGTGGCGTCCGTATTAAAGAAATTTCTAAGTTCTTATCCGGTGAAAAGATTGACCTTTTCCGTTGGAGTGACAATGAAAAAGAATTAATTGCGAATTCATTACAACCAGCACCAGTCGTAGCAGTAACTAAAGTTAATCCAAAAGACAAGAGTGCACTTGCGATTGTGCCAGATCAACAGTTATCTTTAGCTATTGGTAAATTAGGTCAAAACGTTAAATTAGCTGTTCAAGCTTCTGGTTGGTCAATTGACATTAAATCAGAATCAATTGCAGCTGACGAAGGTATTATTTACTAATCAAAGTAGGAGATTCTTATGAAAGTTAAAAAAGTTCCAATGCGTACTTGTGTAGTGACTAAAGAAGTACGACCAAAAAAAGATTTAATCCGTGTAGTAGCGACTAAAGAGGGCGTAGTCTCTGTTGATACTAAAGGTAAAGCTAACGGTAGAGGAGCCTATTTAATCTTGCAAAAAGAAGTCATCGAGCTTGCTAAGAAGAATAAAGCCTTAGACAAAAAATTAGAAGTAACTGTACCAGATAATATTTATGAGGAGTTATTAGGACTCTTATGAACTTAGGTGCACTTGGACTCGCATATCGTGCTAAAAAGACAGTACTCGGTACTGATGAAGTTGTCGCAAGCCTTCAAAAAGGTGAACTTTATTTAGTCTTGTTAGCCAATGATGCTGGTCCCAATACAAAAAAGAAAATCAGTGACAAAACGAAAACTTATCAAGTAGAATTGAACGAACAATTTTCATCATTAGAGCTTAATAAAGCACTAGGAAGAGAAAATGTAAAAGTAATCGGTATTAAAGATAAGGGGTTTAGTATGTTGCTGAAGTAGAAAGGATTGTGATTCATATGGCGTATAAAAATAATTATAAAAAGCCAATGCCAAAAAAAGATTTTCGTAAATCGAACATCCCAGTAAAAAGTAAAGAGGTAAATAAACCACAAGTTAAAGAAGTGATTTATCGACCAGAATTGACGGTTGCTGACATTGCTGAGGCAATGCAAGTATCAAATGCCATCCTAATTAAGAAATTAATGGGATTAGGTATGATGACTGCAGTTAACCAAGTATTAGATAGAGAAACCGTTGAACTTGTTGCCTTAGAAATGGGATACACGGTTAAAGATGAAGTTATTACAGACTTAACCAGATATGATGAAATGGAAATCGTTGACGATCCAAATGACCTAGTTAAACGTAACCCAATTATTACGATAATGGGACACGTTGACCATGGTAAAACAACATTACTTGATTCTATTAGAAAATCACGTGTTGTATCAGGTGAAGCTGGTGGGATTACCCAGCATATTGGTGCTTACCAAGTAGAACAACATGGTGAAAAAATTACATTCATCGACACCCCTGGGCACGCTGCTTTCACAGAAATGCGTGCACGTGGTGCTAAAGTTACAGATATTGTTATTTTAGTTGTTGCTGCTGATGATGGTGTTAAACCACAAACAATTGAAGCTTTAGAACATGCAAAAGCAGCTAAAGTTCCAATTATTGTTGCAATCAACAAAATTGATAAACCAAGTGCTAATCCAGATAATGTCATGTCAGAATTATCAAACCATGGGTTGATTCCAGAAAAATGGGGTGGTACAACACCATTTGTTGAAGTATCAGCACTTAAAAAGTTAGGTATTGATAATTTATTAGATGTCATTTTATTAGTTGCTGAAATGGAAGACTTAAAAGCAAATCCTAAGCGACTTGCTAAGGGTACTGTTATTGAAGCATCGTTGGATAAAGGACGTGGACCGGTTGCAACAGTTATTGTTGAAAATGGTACATTAAAAATTGGTGATATTATCGTATGTGGTAACACATTTGGTAAAATTAGAACCATGAATGACGACTTAAAACGTCGCTTTACAGAGGCATTACCAGGTACCCCAGTTGAAATTACTGGACTTGATGATGTACCTGCTGCAGGAGATGTTTTCATGGTATTTACTGATGAAAAAGTCGCTCGTCAAACAGCAGAAGCACGTGCTTCAAAACAAAGAGAAACACTTTCTAAACAACAAAAAGCTACATCACTTGAAACGATGTTTGGTACTCAAGATGATGGTACTAAAGTGTTAAATCTTGTATTAAAAGCAGACGTTCAAGGTTCTATTGAAGCATTAAAAGGTATGTTAGAAAAGATTAACATTGAAGGATTCCATGCTAATATCGTAAGAAGCGGTGTTGGTGCAATCTCAGAAAGTGATATCTCATTAGCATCAGCCTCAAATGCAATTGTAATTGGTTTTAACGTTCGTCCAACTGCAGCAGTTAAAGCAGTTGCGGAAACACAAGGCGTTGAAATTAGATTATACAATATCGTTTATCGTATTACAGAAGATATCGAAAAAGCACTTAAAGGTATGTTAGCACCTACCTTTGAAGATGTTGTTACAGGTCAAGCAGAAGTTCGTCAAATCTTTACTTTCTCTAAAGTAGGTAAGATTGCAGGATGTATGGTAACTGAAGGTGTTATCAGACGTGATGGTAAGGCTACAATTATCCGTGATGGTGTAGTCATCTACAAGGGCGAATTTAACGACTTAAAACGTATGAAAGATGACGTTAAAGAAGTTAGAGCAGGCTTTGAATGTGGTATTTCAATTGTGAACTTCAACGACATCAAAGAAGGCGATATAATCGAGTGTTCTATCGAAAAAGAAGTGGAGATTAAATAATGAGTATAACTACTGATCGTTTAGCATCTCGCATTTTAAGAGAACTTGTTCATATTGTTAATAATGTTATTAAAAATCCTAATATTGGTTATATAACAATTACAGAAACAAAAGTTACAAAAGACTTAAGTTTTGCTAAAGTATATTACACAATTATGACGGAAGACGAAGCAACTAAAACAAGAGCTGCTGAGTTATTAGAGACTAACAAAAAAGAAATTCGTATGAAATTAGCTGAAAAGATTAGAGACGTTAGAAAAATTCCAGATTTAGTCTTTGAATTCGACAAAGCTTTAGCATATGGTAACCATATTGCAAAACTCTTAAACGAGATTAAAAAAGAAGAAGAATAGTAAATATCCCAGAAATGGGATATTTTTATTATGTTATAATAAGACTGGGTGATTTAGTTGATTGTATCTGTCGTAATTGACATTAAACATCGAGATTTAAATCAAGTATATGATTATATCGTACCAACCGAATTTGAATCATCAATTCAAAGAGGAATGCGCGTTATAGTCCCATTTACAGATAATAATCTTGAACGCTTAGGCTTTGTTGTTGATGTCAAACAAAGAAGTGCTTCAGCAACTAAATATATAAAAGAAATTCTCGACTTAGAACCAATTGTGGATGATGAGTTTTTTTTAATGTTGGATGAATTAACAAAGTTGCCATCTAATTTAATTGCATCTAGTGTAGAAGCGATGCTACCACAAGACTTATTAATACATTATGTTAAAAAGATTACTTTACTTAATCAAGAATTAGTTGATGACGAACTCATTTCAATGTTTAACACTAAGAATGAATTTATCTTAAAGAAAAAGGATCAAAAAATTTACCCAAAAATTAAGCGTCTTTCACTAAAAGGTGCAATCAAAATTGAGACAATTCTTTTACCTAAGGTAAAAAAGGATTATATCTATTACTTAGAGGTTAAGAATCCAAGTTTAGCTAAAACACCTAAACAAAAAGAAGTTATCTCACTTTTTGGTGAAAATCAAAAAATACTTAAATCAAGTATCTTAGAAAGTTATTCAAGTGATGTAATCAAACGAATGGTTCGTTCTGGTATTCTTGAAGAAACATCGATTCTAAAACGTCTTGAAGGTTTTACATTTGATAAAAAAGAATTAAATCCACTCGATTTAAAACTTCAAAAAGATTTAGATTTAATTGAACTTAATGAACAATCATCCTATCTCATCGAAGGGCATAATAAAGATTCAAAAGCATTTTTAAATCATTTCATTCGACGTGTAGTTGATCAAAATCAACAAGTCTTAATTTTAGTCCCAGAACGATTTATGGTTAATCCATTAAAAGAAATGTTAGCATCTGAATTTACTGACACATTAGTGCTTGCACATTCTTCTGACTCTACTTTTAAAGAACGTTATTTAAATCAAGAAAATATTCTAGCCAATGATGCGAAAATTATAGTTGCATCAAGACTAGGTATTTTTACTCAGTTTAAAAATTTAGGTGCAATTATTATCTCATCCAGTCATGATGATAGTTATTATCCGTTTGAAGGATTATACTATGATGTATTCAAACTTGCGAAACTACGTTCGAAGTATCATAATATTCCACTTATACTAAATACACATACAAAAACAATGAGTGATGAATTAAATATTTCGAAAGGTCATTTCATCCATATTGATTTATCAAGTAGAGATATTGAGCCTAAAGTCACATTAGTTGATATGAAAGATGAATTAAAACAAGGTAACACTAAAATGTTATCTAAACATTTAAAATCACGTTTAGATGAAACGCTAGAACAAAATTTAAATAGTTTATTAATCTTAAATCAAAAAGGGTATGCCCCATTTGTGATGTGTCGAAGTTGTTCATATGTACCTAAAGATCCAACAACAAATATTCCGCTTAATTACGTTGAAAAAACACATATGCTTCGTTCGCAATTAACTAAACATCAAGAACCTTTCACGAAGACTTGTCCAAAGTGTGGTAAAGAAGCTATGAAACCAGTTGGTGCAGGTATTGAACTCTTAAAAAACTACATTACAAAAACATATCCAGATATTGAAATCATACAAATTGATAAGGACACAATTTCAACTAAAGAAACGTATGAAATCATTAAAAATACAAAACCAAATGATAAAAAAATCTTTATTGGCACACAATTAGCGCTAAAATCATCTTTTAAAGATAAAATATCTTTAGTCAGTATTTTAGTTGCAGACAGTTTCTTAAAACTACCAAGATATGATGCCAATGAGATTGCATTTAAACTTTTTAGTGATGCTAAAAACATAGCTAAAGATGAACTCATTATTCAGTCATATGACACCAATCACTTTGTCTTAAATGCATTAAGTACTTCCAAAGACATTTATTACAAAGAAGAAATGTCCAACAGACGTTTATCAAAGATGCCACCATATAACAAGATTATGCAAGTAAGGGTATCCTCTGATAGTTATTTAAAGGTGCATCAATATGCACACCAGTTAAAACAACGATTAAAAGTAGAAGGTATCGAGTGTTTAGGGCCAGTTGATTCAAATCTCCTTAAACAAAATGATAAATATCAAGTTTTACTCTTAATCAAATATCAAAATTTAAGCGATACAGTTAAAGATTTACTCGTTTCAAACAATCGATATCAAGTTGAAACAAATCCACTCTTTAGCTGGTATTAAGGAGAAATAGTATGATTGTATTCATGGGAACACCAGAATTTTCAGTACCAATTTTACAAATGTTAATCGATGAAAAATATCCAGTTGGACTTGTTGTCACACAACCAGATAGATTGGTAGGAAGAAAAAAAGAACTTCAAAAATCACCTGTTAAACAATTAGCAGAAAAGTATGGCATAGAAGTATTTCAACCGGAGAATTTAAGAGCTGATTATCAATATATTATTGATAAAAAACCTAATTTAATTATTACAGCGTCTTATGGTCAAATCTTACCTAAAGCTTTACTTGATCAAATAAAGGCAATTAATGTCCATGGTTCACTCTTACCGAAATATAGAGGTGGTGCACCAATTCAATACAGTTTATTTAATGGTGATAAAGAGACTGGTATTACATTAATGGAGATGGTATTCAAGATGGATGCTGGAGCAATGATTGATAAAGCGTCTCTACAAATCGAAGCATTTGATGATTATGGTATACTCAGTCAAAAACTATCACTGATCGGCCGTGATCTATTAAAGAAAAATTTAGACAATATCATAAAAGGCAACTATACTGCAAATCCTCAAAATGAAGCTGATGTAACGTTTGCATTCACCTTAAAATATGAAGATGAAGCATTAGATTTCAACAAGAGTGTATTATGGAATCATAATAGAGTACGTGGTCTATCACCAAATGTTGGTGCTCACTTCACTATAAATAATGTTTTAGTAAAAGTATTTAAATCACGTATAAGTGATATAATTGATATAAAACCAGGCGAAATTCGTATATTACCAAAACGTTTGGTTATTGGCTGTTTAGATGGTGGTCTTGAATTAGAGTTAATTCAACAAGCTGGTAAGAAGTTACTTCCAGTGAGAGATTACCTTAACGGACAAACACTGTTTATAAACGGAGGAAAGATTAATGGATAGCAAAAAATTAGCATATAACCGCGAAGAAATGTTAAAGCTAAATTTAGAAGCTTTAAAATCTAGAGGCGGTGTTACAATCGATGATATTGCTGAAATTGCATATCGTCAACAAAGTAAGTATTATCCAGATGTAAGTTATCAACTATGTTATGAATCAGTTGAAAAGATTTTAACATTTAGAGATGTTTTCCACCATATTCAATTTGCATCAGAAGTTGATAGATTAGCAGAAGAAAAAGCTTTCAAAGGACCTATTCAAGATATTTTATACTATGATTACGGTCTATTTGGACTTGATGAAGTTCTAGGTTTAGACGTTGCACGTTTATACGGTGCAATTGGCCAAACAAACTTTGGTGATATTGACGTTAATAAACGTGGTATTGTTGATAAACTAAACTCTGAAGGTAAAAAAGATGGTGTTGTTCATACACTAATGGATGATATTGTTGGTTCTATCGCAGCGGCTGCATCAACGCGTGTTGCACAAGTGATGAATGAAGATGCTGCAATGGAAAATCCTGGTTATCATAAAGTTAATTTATTTGAAGAACTTGAAGGGAAAAAGGATAAATAATATTCCATGGATTTGAACAAACCTAAAAATCGTTTAAAGGGTCTAGGCAAACGACTTTTTTCAAAGTACTTTGGGTTTGAAACAGGTATCGATATTGCCAATGACGTTGCTGTATTATACAGACGAAATGTTGTTATTAAAAACATTGTTTTCGTATCTAACCTACTGTATTCGGTAGTCTTTTTCGTTTTAGGTTTTTCAGTATCAAACCCAACCACTGACTGGTTGTTTGCTATTGCATCCTTACCTATTACATTAGCGGTTGGTAAGCTTCAATCAAAATTAATTGATTTAGATCACAACGACTTAACTAAGCAGCAAATTGCAATGTATGTCTCATCATTCTGGATATTTATTTCTGCAATGTTAGTTTACGTTAGAATTTATGCTGTTGGTTCAAATGCATTGTTTGAAACGGCTAGTTATGTTTTGATTTATTACGCATTAGTAGAAATTTCACTTTATCAAGATAAAAGACTTTTATCTAACTCATTTGTTTCACTTTTTGGATTCACAACTTTAATCCATTTTGCTGTCACATATAATTTCTTTAATTTAGGTTTAACTTGGCAAGAATTTGCAACAGAAATCTTTAGAGAAGGCAGTGATTTAGGTCGACAAGTTGGTGCATTGCTATTAAGAACAATGATTTTTATGCTCTTTTATGGTGTTAACTTCATTATTGTTTCGATTGGTCAGTCAATCCAAGAAGAACGTAAAAAAGAGTTATCTAAACGACGCGAAGTTCAAGCTGACTTTACTCATATTGTAAGAAACTTATTTAACGTCGTTTTCCAAAGTGCGCAAAGTTTACTTGATCAAGTGCATGCAAAAAGAGTTGCAACAGTTGCCTCTAAAATTGCCGTTTACTATAACTTAGATGAAGAATTAAAATTGGAGATGGAAAAATATAGTTTAATCCATTTGAAGTTTGATGAAATCAAAGATTTAATGATGGATACCGAAGGTTATAATGAACAAACATATGATCTTATTAAGGCTAAAACTGATTTAGGTAGTAAGATTGGTAAGAGATTACAACTTGCTCAAAAGACCAATGAAGTTTTACGTCGTCATATTGAAGGTGATGCAAATGAAGCATTTATCGAAGATATGAGAAAAATCCAACCAGAAATTAATGCTCAAATTTTATTCCTTGCGGATTGTTATATTTCGATTCGTTCAGTCTCAAGTTTCCACAGACCATATTCACATCAACAAGCAATTCAATTCTTCCAAAAAGAGTTAATTACATATTTTGATTACAATTTAAAAGAAACATTCTTAAAGTATAACGAAGAAATTAATGAATTGTATCATAATCTATAAAACCTATTTACAAACTCTATTAAATAGAGTATGATACTTACGAACTAAATAAGACTTATTAAGAGCAGGTTAGGAGATTGGTTCCATTGACCCTGCAGCAACCTATTAAATTAGGTGCTCAATCCAAGAGGGGTACTACCCAACAATAAGGAATTTGTTAAAGACGCTTCCTTGTTGGAAGCGATTTTTTTTGACAAAAAGGAAGGGAATTAAAAATCATGAGTTATATTTTTTCATCAGAGTCTGTTGGTAAAGGACACCCAGACAAAGTAGCAGATTACATTGCAGATAGTGTCTTAGACTACTGTCTAGCATTTGACCCAAATTCACGTTGTGCAATTGAGGTTGCACTAGCACATACAACAGTGTATGTCTTTGGTGAAGTCACAACTAAAGCTAAATTAGATCCAGAAACAGTAATTGATATTGCTAAAGAAGCAATTAAGTTCTGTGGTTATAATGACCCAAGATTTATTTTTGAAGCTGATTCAGCAACTTATCATATCAACATCGGTACACAATCACCTGATATTGCTATGGGGGTTGATGAAAAAGAAGATAAGGAACAAGGTGCTGGTGACCAAGGTATTATGTTTGGATTTGCCAAAGATGATACAACATCTTTAATGCCATTACCAATCTTTTTAGCACATGAACTGACAAAGCGTTTAGCATTTGTTAGAGAAAATGGTATTGTAAAAGGCTTAGGACCAGACTGTAAATCACAAGTTTCAGTGGAATATTCAGATGATCACAAACCATTAAAAGTTACAGCAGTTGTTGTTTCTACCCAACATTACGATGAAAAGACTTTAGATGAAGTAAAACGCGATGTAATGGAACATGTTATTAAACCGATTATTCCAGCAGATTTACTAGATGATAATACCAAGTATTATATTAATCCGACAGGTCGTTTTGTTATAGGTGGACCAGTTGGTGATTCAGGTTTAACTGGTCGTAAACTGATTGTTGATACCTATGGTGGTTACTCACGTCATGGTGGTGGTGCATTCTCAGGTAAGGATTCATCAAAAGTTGACCGCTCAGCTTCATATTTTGCTCGCTATTTAGCAAAACTAGTTGTTGCATCAGGTATTGCAAAAACTTGTGAAATCCAATTAGCATATGCAATTGGTGTTGCTGAACCAGTTTCGCTTTATGTGAATACTTTCGGTACTGCTAAAATTTCTGACCAAGTAATTCAAGAAAGATTACAAAAATCTTTCAAAATGACACCAAAAGCAATCATCGAAAAACTTGGTTTAAAACGTCCTATCTTCAAACAAACTGTTCATTTTGGACACTTTGGTAAACAAGATGAAGTATTTTCTTGGGAAAATTCTGATTTAATTGATATATTTAGTGATTTGTTATAAAATAACAAGTGCATCATAAGATATTTTTTTTAAAGGAGATAAGAAAATATGGATCCAGTATTAACAATTGTTTTAGTTGTTTTAGGTATTATCGTATTCTTAGCGTTGATTTTCTTTATTTGGTATATTTCAACTGTAAATGCATTTAGACAAATGCAAGTTAAAATTGATGAGTCTGAATCTTCAATTGATATTGCTTTAACTAAGCGATTTGATTTATTAACAAAAATGGTTTCTGCAACTAAAGGTTACATGAAACATGAATCAGAAACTTTAACTAATGTTGTCAAAATGAGACAACCAGCACATAATGCACCAATGGCTGAAAAACAAGAATTTGCGAATCAATTATCAGCAGGTTTATCACAACTTAATGTTGTGGTAGAACAATATCCTGATTTAAAAGCTTCTCAAAATTTCTTAAGTTTACAAAATGCAACTACTGAAGTTGAAGAAAACTTACAAGCTGCAAGACGAGTTTATAACTCAAATGTTTCAGTATACAATCAACGTATTGTTACATTTCCATCAAGTTTAGTTGCAGGATGGAAAAACTTTACTAAACGTGATTTCTTTGAAGCAGAAGCTCAAAAGAGAAAAGACGTAGACTTTAATTTCTGAAGTTAGTTAAATTTTGAGGAAAGCAGTAACCTTCTTTTTTAGGTTCTGCTTTTTTTGATAAAAGAAAGGGTCACCTATGATTAAAGAACTTGAACAACTTGAAAGAGAGCGATTGCTCGCAAGAAGTGAACAAAAAAAGTATAATAGACTTTCTATTATATTTGGAACTCTTGCAATTTCGTTTGTATTAGGTATATTTTTTGAAAGCGCAATACTCATCATAATTGGTATTATTGGTGTGTTTGCGGCTGGTATTTTTGCAACTATTGGTTATAAAAAAACTGAACCATTTAGAAAAAAGTTTAAAACGGAAGTCATTACAACCTTACTTAAACAAAAATATAATGATGTTTTTTATAACCCATTAAGTTCAATTGATTTAAATGAAATTCTTTCAACTTCATTAGTAAAACGTCCAGATCGTTGGCATGGTGAAGATTTTCTTTCTGCAACTTATAAAAATGTTTCATTTAAGGTATCTGAATTTAAATTAGAAGAGCGTCATATTCGTCGTGACTCTAAAGGTAATACATATGTTACATATGAAACATATTTCCAAGGTCGTTGGTATGTTTATAAGTTTCCAAGAAACTTTAAAAACTCTTTGCGAATTTTAGAAAAATCATTCTTAGGATTTGCTTTTGCACCTAACGGATTTAAGAAAGTAGAAACTGAAAGTATCGAGTTTAACAAAAAGTTTATTGTTCATACAACGGATGAACATCATGCTTTTTACATCATCACACCAGTCATGATTGAAAGAATTGCAATGTTGGAAAAAGGATTTAAAGGTACTATTTCATTCTTATTCCGCAACAATGAACTTCATATTGCTGTAAATGACTCATCAAATCGATTTGAACCGAGACTCGATATTCCACTTACGGATGAAGGGTTAAAAGCATATGATATTGATATTAACATTATGGCAGAAATTATTGAAGCATTTGGCCTTGACCGTGATAAATTCCAAGATGCAGGGTTATAAATGGGATACATTTCAGATTTAAGAAAATTTGTAGGACATAAACCGCTTATTATGGTGACAGCAGCAGGTATTATCATCAAAGATCATAAAATCCTTCTGCAAAAAAGAGCTGATTTAAATCTTTGGGCAATCCATGGTGGTGCACTTGAAATTGGTGAAACAATTGAGGATACTTTGGTAAGAGAAATCAAAGAAGAGATTGGTATTAAACTTACAAATTATCAATTTTATAAAGTATTTTCCGGGGAAAATTTTAGAATTGAGTACCCAAACAAAGATATCGTTTATCTTGTTGACAATATTTTTATTGTGACCGATTTTGAAGGTGAAATAAAAATAGATCAAAGTGAAGTCACTGAAGTTAAGTGGTTTAATTTAACGGATATTCCATGGCAACACTTAATGCCACATAATGAGCTTATACTCAAAGAGTATATATTGAGTAAACAAGATAAATAAGGTATCATATAAAAGACAAAAGAGGATGTGATGACATGTTTGGATTATTCGATCCATCAAAAAAAGCATTAAAAAGATATCGTAAACTAGCAAATGCTGTATTTGCATTAGAAGCAGATATGAAAAAACTGTCAGATGAGGAATTAAAACAACAGACAGAAAAATTTAAAGCAAGACTATCTAACGGTGAAACATTAGATGATATTTTAGTTGAAGCATTTGCTACAGTTCGCGAGGCATCAACTAGAGTATTAAAAATGACACCATACTTTGTACAGGTTATGGGTGGTATTTCAATTCACGAAGGTAATATTTCTGAAATGAAAACCGGTGAAGGTAAAACTTTAACAGCGGTTATGCCAGCTTACTTAAATGCCCTTAATGGTTTAGGCGTACATATTGTAACAGTCAATGAATACTTAGCAAAACGTGAAGCAGAAGGTGAAATCGGAGAACTATTTAAGTTCTTAGGTTTATCTGTTGGTCTGAATTTAAGAGACATGGATAGAAACCAAAAAAAGGCTGCCTATGCTTGTGATATTATGTATTCAACTAACTCTGAACTTGGATTTGATTACTTAAGAGATCATATGGTTGTATATCATCAAGATATGGTTGCTCAACGTGGTTATCCTTATGCAATCATCGATGAAGTTGACTCAATTTTAATTGATGAAGCAAGAACACCATTAATTATTTCTGGTCCGGCAAAACAAACTCAAAATTTATATCAACAATCAGATAAGTTTGTTAAATCATTAAACGATGAAGATTATGAATTAGATGTTGAATCTAACACAGTTGAACTTACCGAAAATGGTATTTCAAAAGCTGAGCAAATCTTTGGAATTGATAATCTTTATGATTTAAAACATGTAGCATTATTGCATCATATTAATAATGCTCTAAAAGCTAACTTCACAATGTTTAGAGATAAAGAATATATGGTTTTAGAAGGTGAAGTTTTAATTATCGACCAATTCACAGGTCGTATTTTAAGAGGCCGTCAATTTTCAGAAGGTCTACACCAAGCACTTGAAGCAAAAGAAGGCGTAGAAGTTAAGAAAGAAACCGTTACAGTAGCAACAATTACTTATCAAAATTTCTTCAGAATGTATAAGAAATTATCTGGTATGACAGGTACTGCTAAAACTGAAGAACCAGAGTTTATTGAAATTTATAATATGCAAGTTATCGAAATTCCAACCAATAAACCAGTTGTTCGTGAAGATGCGCCGGATTACTTCTTTGTTACTGCTGAAGAAAAGTTCAATGCATTAGTTGATGAGGTTGAACGTCGTCATTCGACTGGACAACCAATCTTAATTGGTACAGTTGCTGTTGAAACTTCAGAATTAATTTCAATGATGTTAAGAAAACGTCGTATTACACACGAAGTATTAAATGCGAAGAATCACGAACGCGAAGCTGAAATTATTGCAAAAGCTGGTCAAAAAGGAGCTGTAACAATCGCTACCAATATGGCTGGTCGTGGTACCGACATTAAATTAGGTGAAGGTGTTGTTGATTTAGGTGGTCTTGCTGTCCTAGGTTCTGAAAAACATGAAGCACGTCGTATTGACAATCAGTTAAGAGGTCGTTCAGGTCGTCAAGGAGACCCAGGTTTTACACGATTCTATTTATCTGCTGAAGATGAATTAATGATTCGTCGTGGTGGCGATAGATTCAAGCAAATCATTGCAACGCTTGAAAAAGCTCAAACAACTGGACAACCAGTTACATCAAGAATTATTACAAGTTTAATCACCGGAGCTCAAAAACGAAGCGAAGGTTATAATTCTGAAATTCGTAAGAATGTCTTAAAGTATGATGATGTCCTACGCTTACAAAGAGAAATTATTTACGAACAAAGAACATCTATTTTAACTGAGTCCTCAGTTGAAGAAAAAGTTATAAAATTCGTTGAAGATACAGTTGAGTCAGAAGCTCAAGAATTTATTGAACAAGTAGGTCGCGGTAAATTCGATATTAACGACGAAGGATTAAAAAATCATTTTGAGAGTTTATTATTCCCAAGAGGCACACTTGATTTGGAACACTTAAAGACGCTAGATGAAATTACTATCATCGAACATCTAAAAGAAGTTGCTAAAAATCTTCTATTTATGAAGAAAGATCAAGCGCCTGTAGAGGTTTATAATGAATTCTTAAAAGTCATTATGCTGCGCGTAATTGATACTTACTGGATGCGTCATATCGACATGATGCAAGAACTACGTCAAGGCGTTAGATTACAGTCTTATGGTCAACAAAACCCATTAATTATTTATCAAAGAGAAGGAAAACGTCTATTTGATGAAATGTTATATAACATCTCAAAAGATGTTGCTCGTTATGCATGTTTAGGTCAAATTAGAATGGATGTACAACGTGAAGCAGTGGTAAAAAACACTTCTACAAACCAAGGTACAGAAGCTAAGAAAGACAAACCAAAAGTCGTAAAAGTTCACAGAAGCCAATTACCATGGAACAAGAGGTAGTTTCTTCATGGAAAAATATGAAGTTTATAAAACTTTAGAAAATTTTGAATTAACAATTAATGATTTAGAAAAAGCAATTAATTTAGACGTGCTCAATGCACGTCTTTTAGAGTTAGAAACACAAATGAATGAACCAAACTTTTGGAATGACCCAAATAAAGCTAAAAAGGTCAATCAAGAGGCAACTGCATTAACTTATAAGAAGGAAACAATCTTAAAATTGAAATCTCAATATGACGATCTTAACCTTTGGTTAGAAGATGCTAAAGAAGGTACAGAAGAATGGGATATCGTAGAATCTGAATTAAAAGATTTAGAAGAAAAATTAAGAGGGTTTGAAGTCGAAATTCTACTTAATGAACCATACGATGATAACAATGCAATTTTAGAACTCCACCCAGGTGCTGGTGGTACTGAATCTATGGACTGGTGTTCAATGTTGATGCGTATGTATCAACGTTATGCAGCATTAAAGGGATTCAAAGTAGAAATTTTAAACTATTTACCAGGTGAAGAAGCAGGTGTTAAATCTGTGACTATGCGAATCTCTGGTCCTTATGCTTATGGTTATTTAAAAGCTGAACGTGGCATTCATCGTTTAGTACGTATCTCTCCATTTGACTCTAATAAACGACGTCATACATCATTTGTGTCTTGTGATGTTGCACCTGAAATTGATGATGATATAGATATTGTTGTTAAAGATGAGGACTTAAGAATTGATACATTCCAATCAAGTGGTGCAGGTGGACAATCGGTTAATACAACATATTCAGCAGTACGTTTAACCCACATTCCAACCAACATTGTTGTTTCAATGCAAAACGAACGTAGTCAAATCAAGAACAAAGAAGCAGCAATGACGATTTTAAAATCGAAATTATATCAATTAGAAATTGAAGCAAAATTGAAAGAGATTAATGACTTGAAGGGTGAGAAAGCTGAGATTGGTTGGGGTAACCAAATTAGATCTTATGTCTTCCAACCTTATCAAATGGTCAAAGACCATCGTACTGGCTTTGAAGTAGGTAATATTGCTTCAGTGATGGATGGAGATATCGACGGATTTATTACAGCATTTTTAAAGGTGAAATAACATGAAGATAAATGAAAAAGTAAAAAGTTATTTAATGATATCCCTAGGTGTATTTGCACTCCATTTAGGCTTTTATTTCTTCCTACAACCACTTAATTTAGTTATTGGTGGTATGATGGGGATTTCTATGTTAGTTTTACCGTACATTCCATTATCAATCGGTGTCATTTATTTTCTATTTAACGTCATTGCATTAATTTTTGGTGCATTAATGTTTGGTAAAGAATTCTTCGCAAGAACAGTTTATGCAACCATTCTTGCTCCACTGTTAGTTACATTGTTTGAACTTATAGGTATTAGCGATTCACTTATCATGGATCAAATCTCACCAAATTATCAACTCTTAATCGGAGCCTTGTCAGGTGGTGTTTTAATCGGTGTCGGGATTGGCTTTGTACTGCGCTTTAATGCGACAACAGGTGGTATTGATGTGTTTCAAAAAGCCATCAATAAATACTTAAAAGTTCCATTCTCGGTTGCAGTCTATGTAACCGATGGTATTATCATTATTTTAGGTATGTTAGTAAACTTTGAAAGTGGTATATTTGCAATCTTTACAATGTTTGTTACCACAGTAATGATTAATAAAACAGCTATTATGGGCCGCAGTGCATATGCACTTCTAATCATTAGTGAAAAGACTGAAGAAATTAAAAAGACAATTCTTCATGATATCGAACGAGGTCTAACTTTCTTAAAAGCTACGGGTGGTTATACACTTCGTGAAAAAGAAATTGTTATTACAACTGTATCACGTCAAGAATTATATTATTTGAAAGATAAAATTACAGAACTTGATCCTAGCGCATTCACATTAATATTTTCAACTAAAGAAGTTTTAGGTGATGGTTTCCATAGGAATGATATTACATGAAAATAAAAGAGATTAGACGACTATCTAAAGACTATCAAATCACCTTTGAAAATGGTGAAAAAATTAAAGTGGATGAAGATACTATCGTTAATCATAGATTAATCCAAGGTAAAGAAGTAGACAGTCTAGAATTAATAAAAAGAGAAGTCGAAAAAAATAAACTTTATGACAAAGCTGTTCGTTTTGCATCATACGGAAAATCAGAAAACCAAATGATCGAGTATTTACTTGAACAAGGTATGATTAATACGTATGATATGATCGTACGACTTAAAAAAGATAAGGTTATTAACGATTGGCAATTAATCAGAAGTCTTCAAAACCAAGGTTATTCTTATCAAAAATTACTATCTAAACTACAGCATTATAAACTTGATCAAATTCAAATTGATGAAGCTTTAAAAAATTATGATGAAAGAATTCCTCTAAAGAAAGCTTTTGCAGTAGTATTAAAGAAATATCAAAAAGAAGAATATAAAAAGAAACAAGAAAAGATTTATAGAAACTTAGTCCAACAAGGATTTAGTGAAGAAAACGTTTCAAATATCATGGGTATATAAGATAATGGCCCTTTAAAATAGATGGAGGTATTAACCTCT
>NZ_JAQLOJ010000007.1:0-87620 GCF_057808485.1 Acholeplasma sp. ORD1043
CTCTTTATTTGATATAATATTAATAAGTAACATAAAGGTACCCTTACCTATTAACTGAATTGCCTACTTAGCTCAGTCGGTTAGAGCACCTGACTGTTAATCAGGGGGTCGCCTGTTCGAGTCAGGCAGTGGGCGCCATTATGATATTCAAACCTCAGCTTAAAAGTTGGGGTTTTTTATTGCATAAATTCTTTCATTGTATATTAAATTATTATCTTATATAATAAAGTAGTAAACTTTTAAAAGGAAATTTAGGAGATAAGTATATGATCTTACTAGTAGCAGCAATGATGGATGAAGTGAAAGAAATTGTGCCTTCGCTCAATTTAGTCGAAGAACATCCATTTCACACTTATGAAGGTAAAATAAACAGTCAAGATGTAGTTTTAGTCATCACTGGAATTGGAAGAGTTAATGCTGCAAGTGCAACGACATATGCTATTATGAAATATCAACCTTTGATTAATCTCATCATAAATGTGGGTATTGCAGGTGGTTATCAAGTATTAACGCATCACCCATACATCGTTAATCGTGCAACCTACAGTGATTTTGATTTAACAGTATTTAAATATGAATTTGGCCAAGTACCTAAGATGCCAAAATGGTTTAAATTAAATAAAGAATTTGATGAAAAATTGACTCATTTTCATAAGGCGGATATTTACTCTGGTGATTATTTTGGAACAAAACCAATTGTTGAACAACCGCATCTAGTTGACATGGAATCAGTTGGTATTTTCCAAGTTGGTGAAATTTTTGAATTACCTGTTTTATCTCTTAAAGTTGTATCAGATTTAATTGGTGAAAAGCATCAAATGGATCAATATAAAGAGTCAGAGATTAACCTTGCTGGATTAATTTTAGAGACATTAATTCATTTAATGGAGGCACTAAATTGAGAGGATTATTCTTATATTCATCTGGTATGGAAGATAATGAAGCATTATCAACGATGGCTTTACTACGCCGTGCAAAGATAGAAGTGGATTCAGCATCTACGGAAAAAGAAAAAACAGTTATAACAAGCTATAAACAAGTCATAACTGCTGATTTTTTGTTAGCAGATATCGATTTATCAAAATATGATTTCCTACTCATTCCTGGTGGCCCATATGTGGCAAGAATAATTGATCAAGACGTCATCATCAAAGAAACAATTAAGAAATTTTATGATGCGAAAAAATTAATTGGTGCGATTTGTGCAGCACCAAGATTCTTAGGGCGTTTAGGTATCTTAGATAATTTAGAATTTACAGCTTTCCCTGGAAGTGAGAAAGATGCACCAAAGGGCAAATACTTAGGCAATCAAAAGTCTGTTACAACAGATCAGATCATTACAGCAAGATCAGCCGGTGCAGTCATTGAATTTGTATATGCACTAATTACTAAAATTAAAGATGAAGCTGCAGCTAAACAACTTTTAGAGAACATCGTCTATTGATGTTCTTTTTTATATATTAAGCATCTTATTAAATACTTAATACGCTTTATTTTAATCGATTTAAGACACCTTTGTTCTTTACAATGTTCTTATAGTAGTCATATTGCGTCATTTTAACCGTTTCTACAAGCTTTTCGATTAACTCCACTCGTAGTTTCTCATCAGCTTTAAAATTGATTACAGCGGCTTTAAATGAGCCTACCTGTCTTAATGTATTAGACATAAAATTTTGACCACTCCAAAACATCAATTCTAAACCAGCTTTTTTAAGTGAATATCCATAAAGTGGATTGCCATCATCAAAAAATACAACTGTGTTATGCCAAATCTTATAAGTTAACTCTTTTGAACAACTTTCTAGTAAAGTAAATAGTTCATCAACCTTATTTTTAAATGGATCTATTGCTTGATTATAAGCACTTATAACTGCTCTCATATACTCCCTCTTAAATTTACTTAAATTGTATCTAGATTTTTAAATTTAATGTGATATAATACTTAAGGATTTAAGAAGTGTTTATGAGAGAAAGTCGACTTTATATCGTAGATATAAGCTTAAATTTATGTGTAAAATTTTATCTTAAAAAAATTTGAAAACTTTGTTGACAAATAAAAATAAGTTGATATAATTATACATGCGCATCAAGTGGCCCGTTGGAGAAACGGTTAACTCACATGCCTTTCACGCATGCATTCATGGGTTCAAATCCCATACGGGTCACCATTTGTTTTGCACCCATAGCTCAATTGGATAGAGCGTTTGACTACGGATCAAAAGGTTAGGGGTTCAAATCCTCTTGGGTGCGCCATTTAAACTCACATGGGAAAATTCTAAGAACTTGGTAGTTCTTTTTTTATTTTTTAAGCTAAAAAAATTATTATGTTTTTTAATCGAAAAAACTTGATTTAATTTATTATTGTAGTAGAATAAGAGTGGTCAAAATCTTAACCGATTTGATTCCGCAAAAATAAAAATTTAGTTAACAAAACATGTTGACAACATCACATTCATTTGATACAATAAATGAGCATGTGAGTAACGGGAAGTAGCTCAGCTTGGTGGAGCACCTGGTTTGGGACCAGGGGGCCGCAGGTTCAAATCCTGTCTTCCCGACCATTTTTGCGGGTGTCGTATAATGGTTATTACCCCAGCCTTCCAAGCTGAAGACGGCGGTTCGATTCCGCTCACCCGCTCCAATACTGATGTTAACAAAAGCCTAACGGCTTTTTTTATTTTATCTATTCATAAGATACATTAATTAAAATGGTGCTTTAGTTAAGCACCTTTAATTTTTATCGTTAACGATCAATACCACTTAAGAAATCTAGTTTTATATAGATGATATAACCACTATTTTAATAATCAAAAATAATCGAAAATAATTTATAATAATATTTTGATGATATTCTTTGATTATATAGAAAGTTTGAAGTATAATGAAGATAGATATACAAAGAGGTTAAGTATATGAATAGAACACACTTAGATTTAAGTATAGTTTTCTCAGCAATGGGCTTAGCCATTCTAGCACCTTTTTTGATCATCGCATCTTTATTATTCCAAGTAACCATGACATATCAAGAAGAAGAGAATTGGACCTTGATTTATGGACTTATCACTGTCATTTTACTTTTAATGATTGTTGCTAATATAATAGCAATGGTTAGATTAGGAAGTGCTAAGAAGAATGAACGCATGCGTACTGAGGTTTTAGTCTGGGGAATCTACTTATTATTTGGAGGCATAATTGCTGGTGGTATCTTTGGCATACTAGCTTCTAAATCAAAAGTTGTATATGAGGATAAAATTGAAAAACCTAAAGTTGTTGTAAATAGTTTAGCAGAACAAATAAAAGCTTTAGAACGACTTTATGCACAGGGCTTAATTAACCAAAAAGAATATGAGTTTAGAAGAAAGAAAGTAATAGAGGATATTAATTAATGCATAAAGGATTATTAACAACTTCACAAGTGTTTGCTATCATATCAGCAATCATCATGCCATTTATTTTTGAAGATTTCTTCATCATAGGATTTGCAATCAGTGCTTTCAATGTGATTTCAATTGTAATCTTAGAATACGGTAAAAAAGGCGAAGTATCAAAAAGAGTTGTTGTTGGTTGGGGAATCTATTTAATCTTTACAACAATCATTTCTGGTATTCTAACAATCATTGCAGCAAACCAAGATAACAAGTCAAAACCTATGAGTATTTCTAATGTCGAAACACGCTTAAAAGAAATTGATGATTTATTACATAAGGGTATGATTACCAAAGAGGAATATGAAATAAGAAGAAAAAATATATTAGAAAGGATATAAATAAATGAATAAACCATTTTTATTAGTTGGTGCAATCTTATCATTCGTATATGCTGCATCATTAGTCTTAGGAGGCATCATTTTTGTCTCACTTGAATCAGTCATTAGTACCACTCAAGCGGGGCTTACACCAGATGAGTACGAGATCTTAATATCGCTTATGGAAATGTTTAAAGTATTCGGTATTGTCATGTTAGTTTTAGCTGCTCTTGATCTTATTGCTGGCTTTAGATTATTAGAAGCAAGAAAAGGTAATGCAACTAAGGCAGAAGCATTAGTCTGGGCAATTTACTTATACATTGGTGGACAGATCATTACTGGGGTCTTTGCAACACTAGGGGTTTGCTTAAAAGATTTCAAACCGATGAACCGAGTAACTTCTGGACCTAGTCTAGAAGAACGCATCAAAGTATTAGAAGAACAGTATCATGCCGGCTTTATTACTAAAGAAGAATATGAAGTACGCCGTGCAAAAATCATTGAATCAGTTCAATAATACAAACGCTTACAGTCACTTTTCAAAAGTGGCTGTTTTTTTATCAATTGGTTGCATTATGTTGCGATTATCGTGTACAATAAGAATTAGTTGAAAAAATGAAAAAGACGGTAGAACATGCAGAACGATTATAAACAACTAGGGTCATACAAAACTCAATCAGCGCATCGTGAGACATTCGCTATTATGATTTGGTATTTCATCGCAAGTTTCATTTACTTATTCATCTCAGATTGGATCTTAAATAATTACAATAGTGATCCTGTTTTACTCTCTATGATTCAAAGATATACATCTGGTATCATTTTGTCTCTGATTGGGTTTTCATTTTACTACATAATCTATAAACAAATTAAGACGCATATTGAATCAAGCATGAACTTAAATCATGTTTTTTCAGAACTAAAAGATAAGAACGAAAAATTGACTGAACTTGAGTCAAACCACTATCAGTTAGCATATTATGATAGTTTAACTGGTTTAATTAATAAAAACAAACTTGAACAAAAAACTCAAAAATTAATCAATCAACGCATTCCTTTTGCAATCTTTTATATTGATATTGATAACTTTGGTGTAATCAATCAAATTAAGGGTTATGCTTGGGGTGATAATGCATTATTTGAAATCGCACAAGAATTAAAGAAGAACTCAAAAGGGAACTTAGTTGCAAGAATTTCTGACGATGGATTTGTTGTTGTATTTGAAAACATCTCAGATAAAAATGAAATTGAATTACGCGCACAAAAGATTCTAGAAGATATCAAGATTCTGCTTAAGAAACAAAGTGAGGCATACTTCTATACAGCATCTGGTGGTATCTCATTATACCCATCACAATCAGACCAATTCCAAGATTTATTACGTTATGCAACATTAGCCTTAGGTGAAGCTAAAAGACGTGGTAAAGACCGAATTATGTTCTATTCAGAAGAGATGCAAATCTTAAAAGAACGTGAAGTATTTATTACAAACCAAATTCTTCATTCAATTATAAAAGATCACTTTTATGTAGTCTATCAACCAATCTTTGATTTTAAAACAAAAAAACTTGTATGTGTTGAAGCACTGCTTCGATGGCAACATCCAGAACTGGGTAATATTCCACCAAATGATTTCATTTACTTAGCCGAAATATCAGGTTCCATTGTTGATTTAACTGATATTGTGACTGAAAAAGTATTTTCAGCCCTTGATGAATGGAAACAATTAGGTATAGAAACAAGAGCATCTATTAACATTTCAGGTAAAGTGTTAATGTATCCAAATTTAGTGGATAAATTAAATCAATTATCAGATAAGTATCAAATAGATAAATCTTTAATTGTGATTGAAGTAACCGAATCCGTATTACTAGATAACATGGAAGTATCCTTATGTGTCTTACAAAGATTAAAGAGTGAAGGTTATATTATTGCTCTGGATGATTTTGGTTCAGGATATTCATCATTAAATTATTTAAAACATTTACCAATTGATGTTTTAAAAATAGATAAGAGCTATATTAGTAATATCCATGAACATGAAAATGAAAGACATTTCTTAAAATTTGTTGTTGATTTAGCACATTTACTTAATAAAAAAGTGGTCTTAGAAGGCGTAGAAAAATCTTCTCAAGAAGAAATCTTAGAATCATTTAATATCGATTATGTACAAGGATTCTACTATGCAAGACCAATGACTGGTAGCAAAATTATTGATCACTATAAAATAAGGCCCTATAAAAAATTTGGAGGTTAATCCAAATTAGGCTATAAAAAATATGGAGGTATCATTCACCTGTAAAAAATGTGGAGGTACCTCCTTTTTTGTTGCTGTAACAGTCAATAATTAGTTTTTGAATGGTACATATTTATTAATTGAATACATAATTTTATTTCTCAATCGATAAAAGTTTTGAATGCCATTTGATGTTTTAATGATTGTTTTAATTCTTGAATTAGTTGCTTCTATAGGACCGTTAGATATGCGTCTTCCACATGAAGTTAGGAATGAGTTTTTAATCTCTTTACGCCAGTTTTTAAGCATTCTACCAAACTCTCTAAATTCACTCACCGGATTTGATATAAATTCATTAATGAGTTCATCCAGTTCTTGATCACAGGTTTCATATTCAGCTGTTAAGTTAAAATATCGATAGCGTTCTTTTAATTTGAAACATCTAGTCAAAGTTTCATCAATGCTTAATAGATAATCTAAAATGGTTGTTTTATCCCAGTGTGTATCCAGTTTTTGAATATATACGGGTTTGAAATCTCTTAAGCGATCGAGGTCAATTTTGAAGAAAAAATGAAATTTCTTTAACATGTAATAATACATATCATTATTGATTAGTTTGGTTTTATTTAATCTAAATCGATTCATGGTATCAATTCTGATTCGATCCATTGCTCGATTTAGATTTGCTATCACGTGAAATGAATCTACAGCTATTAATGCTTTTGGGAAATTTGCTTGAATAACGTCTTTATAACTTTCCCACATATCAATGATAAAGACCTCCACTTGATCTTTTTCCTCGATGGGTATGCGTAAGAAGTATTGATTCAAATAATGTTTATGTCTGGTTGAAATGACATCAATGATTTTACGCCTATCAAAATCATACAGTACACAGGCATATGGTGAACCTTTTCTCTTACTGATAAAAACCTCATCCATACAGATTGTTTTCCCTAAGGGTAATCGCTTGGCATCAATTGTTTGATCAAATATATTTATCACCGTTTGACTGGATACATGATGTTGCAATGCGATATCTTTAAAGGTTCTTTCTGGTTCCTTTAATACTTCTAGAATGGATCTTTTAGTCAAGTTTGAAAGGTTCTTATGTTTGTTTGTAAATGGATTTCTTTCACTGATATATTTCTTACACAATGGACATTTATATCTTCTTGAATGATAAATAACTTGATATGATTCTTGACCATGTAAACTGTACTTGATTTGTTTTAAGCGGTAGCTGTGAAACTTAGTTTGTGCTTGGCAGACAGGACAATTTAAACTTTCCTTTTTGAGTTTTATTTCAATTCTTAAAACTTGATTGATTCTTTCCACTTCTAATTGTTCAATTCTATTTTTAATTGTGTCTAAGTATAAAAGATGTATAATATTATCATACATAGGGTCTCCTTATCTTTGATTGTTACAGTCACTTTCAATTATAAGCGAGATCTTTTATTTTTTTCTCCAAACAAATCATCTATCAAAAATATGGAGGTCTACCTCCAAATATTTGATTGGGTATCATTTACCTCCAAATATTTTATATATCTTAAAATAAAGGACCTTGAAAATTAGGTCCTTTTTTGTTACTGTTGTAAAATTCTTTGTTTTCTTGTTTCGTATTCTTCGGAGGTAATCATACCACGTAGGTATAAATCATGCAGTTCTAATATTAATTGTTCTTTATTCGATTGAGGTTGCTTGATTGGAGTTGCCTCAGGTTCTGGTGTATCTTTAGCAGAAATGTATAACATCGCATAGAATAATCCGATTGAACCAACTGCAATGACTTGTTTTAAAACTGAACCAAATGTATTTTCAGTTAAGAACGGAGAAACTGCAGCAAGTAGAACGAGTGAAATGGTTAATGTCACAAGAATTAATTTAGACGCAAACTTGTTTTCAAATCTAGCCTTTGTATTTTGAACTAAATTGAATAGTGCTGCAACCTCAAATAAAATATGACCAATCAGTAAACCTAAAACGGTTAAGACTTCAACTTCAGTGTTAATAACAATATCATTTACTGTTGTACGGCTTAAAATTGCGTATAACACATTAAATCCACCATAAACAATTGTAATAATCGAAATGACCTTTCGATAATTCACAAATTGAATTAAGAAGATGAATGCAACCCCGATTAATATAATGGTTTCAAAAAAAGTACCAATCGATAATCTGGCTGACCCAAAATATTCTTGTAAGACATAATTTGCTACTTGAGCAACTAAAAACGCTATAGCTAAAGATAGAAGTGTTAAATTATAATTTTTTCTCATATCGTAGCCCCCTTTAATGATAATTTTATCAACAAACTCCAATTTTTACAATTAAAGTTATCGTTAGGCATTAAACTAGAATTTAAAAAATATTATTTGGTATGATGGAAGTATAAGGGGGATTGATATTATGCGATATAGTGTGATTGATTTAGGTTCAAATACAGTAAGATTAGTCGTATATGATTATATTAACAATAAATTACGTAAGGTTTATTCTAGAAAGGAAGTCTTAGGATTAGCCTCATATTTACTTCCGGAAGGATTTTTATCTGATGTTGGGATTGAACGAGCAATCCTAACAGTCAAAGAATTTGTAGCAGATAGTGAAATCTATGAAGCAGATAAACTCTTCTTAATAGCTACTGCAACCATTAGAAATGCAAGAAATCAAAATGAAGTCATTAACAGAATACACGCAGCAACTGGTGTTAAGGTGACCTTGCTTTCTGGTGAAGAAGAAGCATTTGTTGGGGTTGCAGGTATTAAAGATGAATTTGAGTTTAGCGAAGGTGTCGTTATTGATATTGGTGGCGGATCAACTGAGGTATCTTTAATCATTAAGAAGAAGTTGGATCTTGCTACCTCTTTACCGGTGGGTTCATTAAATAGTTATTTAACTTATGTTAAAGAAATGTTACCAACTAAAAGTGAAATAGATCAAATCAAAAAAGGTGTTTTACATGCGCTTGATGACAATGAAGTACCAAGACTTAAGATGAGTGTATTATATGGAATTGGTGGCACATTAAAAACTGCCAAAGGTCTATATGAAGGTATGATGAATAAACATGTGGATTATTTAACTAAAGAGAATATCCAATACATCATGAAAAAGATTGACCCAACAAAAAAGAGTACCTACATTAACTTAATTAGATTAGCACCTGAAAGATTCCATACAATTATGCCAGGTTTAGCGATTCTAGAAACCTTATTTGAATACTTTGATGCTGAACGTTTATACGTAGGTAAAAATGGTATTAGAGAAGGTTATGCATTAACACAATTTAGAAAGAAAGCATAAGGATAATTTAGATTTTTTAAATAAGATATTACAAGCCTATAAATTTGGTGAGCGTGCTAGTTATTTATTAAAAAAAGTACGGTGTTCCAAAAAGAATCATAAAACATGGAATGAAATATTCAAGAAACATGGTTTAGCAACAAATGGTAGACCGATGAATAAATCAATAATTGATTATAGATAACGATTTGAAATACTAAAAAAAAACCAGGACTTTTTAGTCAAACAAGAACAAAAGAAAAAGTAGACAATTAAAAAGTCTACTTTTTGAGGTTCACTAAAGATTTCTTAAGCTTTTTTAATATTAAAAAAACACTACCTTGATTGCGCCAACAACAAGGTAGTGTTTAAACTAGAAGCCTAATTAATTTACTTTTCTATCAATCTCAAGTTTTTCATCTTTAATTGTTACAACATAATCTAAATGTGGTTCAATTCTTTCATTGATAATTGCTTGAGCGATAAATGTTTCGATATGACGTTGAATAAATCTCTTTAATGGACGTGCACCATATTTTTCATCATATCCATTTTTAATGACATATTTTAAAACTTCATCATCAAAAGTAATATGAATATTTTGAAGCAGCAGACGACTAGATAATTCATCTAACATCTTTCTTGCTATTTGAACTTGAACTTTAAAGCCTAAGGCATTAAATGTGATGATTTCATCAATTCTGTTTAAGAATTCAGGTTTAAATGATTGTTTAACTAAACTATCAACTTTTGCTTTAGCATCAGCTTCATCCGATAATAAATACTCTGAACCGATGTTAGAAGTCATAATGATAATTGTATTTTTAAAGTCTACAGTACGACCTTGACCATCTGTTAAGATACCATCATCAAGTACTTGTAGAAGTACGTTAAAGATTTCAGGATGGGCTTTTTCTATTTCATCAAATAAGACAATTGAGTATGGCATTCTACGAATTGCCTCAGTCAATTGACCACCTTGATCATATCCAATATATCCTGGAGGTGCACCAATTAAACGAGAGACACTATGGGATTCCATATATTCAGACATATCAAATCTAACCATATGATTTTCGGAATCAAATAGTATGTCTGCTAAAGATTTTGCTACCTCGGTTTTACCAACACCTGTAGGTCCTAAGAATAAGAATGAACCAATTGGTTTTCTTTCATCTTTAATACCCGCTCTCTGGCGGATAATCGCATCACTAATGAGTTTTAATGCGTGATCTTGACCAAGTACACGTTTACCTAAGTAAGACTCCATATGACGTAATTTTTCTCTATCACCTGATAACAGTTTTGTAACAGGGATATGGGTCCATTTGGCAACAATTTCAGCAATTGAATCTGCTGTAACAATTTCTGTTAATAACTTATCTTTTGATTCTTCACTAGATAAAGTATTAATTTCTTTTTCTAATGAAGGAATTTTAGAATATTGAAGTTCGGCAGCTTTTGAATAATCACCTTTGTTATAAGCAGTTTGAAGTTCATTCTTTAATTTTTCTAATTGTTCTTTCTTGTTTTTAATGACTACAAGTTGTTCTTTTTCTTTTAGCCATTTTTCTTTTAATACTTTTTCTTCACGTTTTAAATCATCTAAATCTTTTTCAAGTTTAGTTAAACGTTCTTTTGAGATTGTATCTGTTTCTTTCTTTAAAGCTGATTTTTCAATTTCAAGTTGTAAGATTTTTCTTTGAAGATCATCAAGCTCAACGGGCATTGAATCGATTTCCATACGAACAGAAGCACAAGCTTCATCGATTAAGTCGATTGCTTTATCTGGCAAGAATCGATCTGTAATATATCTTGAAGAAAGGGTTGCTGCTGCAACAATTGCGTTATCTTGGATTTGGACACCATGGTGTGCTTCAAAACGGTCTTTTAAGCCTCTTAAAATTGAAATAGAGTCTTCAACTGTAGGTTCAGTTACTAAGATCTTTTGGAAACGACGTTCAAGTGCTGAATCCTTTTCAATATAGTTTCTATATTCATTTAAAGTAGTCGCACCGATACAATGTAATTCACCACGAGCTAGCATTGGTTTTAACATATTAGATGCATCCATTGCCCCATCTGCTCTACCAGCACCAACAATTGTATGTAATTCATCAATAAATAGAATGATGTTACCATCAGCTTCTTTAACTTTATTTAAAACTGCTTTTAATCTTTCTTCGAATTCACCTCTAAATTTAGCACCAGCAACAAGCGCTGCTAAATCAAGTTCGTAGACGATTTTATCTTGAAGGCTTAAAGGTACGTCTTTTTTAACAATTCTTCTAGCTAAGCCTTCAACAATTGCAGTTTTACCTACACCTGGTTCACCGATTAACACTGGGTTGTTTTTAGTTTTACGTGAAAGAATTTTAATGATGCGTCTAATTTCTTCATCACGACCAATCACAGGATCGATTTTTCCAAGTTTCACAGCTTCAACAATGTTTCTACCAAATTTATTAAGTAATTCTGGATCTTTTGAATAATCTTCCATCATGTTAAATTGCATATTAAGACACCTCTTTTCTGTACACAATCTATTATAAAACGAAGCAATTGGCACTGTCAAGTAAAGAGTGCTAATATTCGTAGATTATGTTTTTAGACATTTTTACACAGAAGCAACTTAGTGGAAAATATATGAGAATCATATATAATATAGTGCAGACATTTTCAATAGAAGGAATGAGTTTATGAATAATCCGCAATATCAAGTTTTACTTTATTACAAATATGTGAATATCGAAAATCCAGAAGAATACCAACAAGCACACTTAAAATTCTGTAAAGAATTAGGTTTACTTGGACGTATTTTAATTGCTAAAGAAGGTATCAATGGTACTGTTTCAGGTACAATTGAACAAACAAAAGCTTACATGGATTACATGCATAGTGACCCAAGATTTTCTGATCTTTTCTTTAAAATCGACCCAGCAGAAGGTCATGCATTCCATAAGATGCATGTTAGAGTTAAACCAGAACTTGTTAACCTTTCATTAGGTGAAGATGATTTAGATCCAAATCAAATTACAGGTAAATACTTAACACCAAAAGAATGGATGGAAGCTCTACAAGATCCAAATACTGTTGTACTAGACGCTAGAAACGACTATGAATATGATTTAGGTCACTTTAGAGGCGCTATTAAACCAGATATTCGTGCATTTAGAGAATTACCTGGTTGGGTAAAGAAAAACAAAGAAATGCTAGCAGGTAAAAGAATCATTACTTACTGTACTGGTGGTGTTCGTTGTGAAAAATTCTCAGGCTGGTTAGTTAAAGAAGGTTTCCAAGATGTAGGTCAATTACATGGTGGTATCCACACATATGGCCGTGACGAAGAAGTTAAGGGTAAGATGTGGGATGGTCAAATGTATGTTTTTGACGAACGTATTGCAGTTGAAATCAACCAAGTTGATAAACAAGTGGTTGGTCGTGATTACTTTACAGGTGAACCTTGTGAACGCTATGTAAATTGCGGTAACCCAGAATGTAATAAACAAATTTTAATGAGTGAAAATTCTGAAATGAAATACATGGGTTCATGTTGTGATGAATGTAGAACACATCCTAGAAACCGTTGGGTAATTGCTCATGGTTATACTATGGAAGATGCTAAGATTCGAAATCTAGAATTAAAACAACAATTGTAGTAGAATGTAGATACAACATTGACTTAAGGGAGATAAGTATAGTGAAGCGTATCTTATTCGTATGTCTAGGGAACATATGCCGTTCTCCTATGGCTGAATTTGTTTTTAAAGATTATGCAGCAAAAAATGGACTTTCTAATGAGTTTCATTTTGAATCACGCGCAACAGCTTCTTGGGAACAAGGAAATCCGGTTCATCCAGGAACTAAAGACATTTTAAAGAAGTATCAAATCCTAATGACACCAAAATTTAGTCAAAAAATCAAAGAAACAGATTTCATTGATTATGACTATATCATTGCTATGGATAAATATAACTACAAGTTCTTAATTGAATTTGAAGAAGGTTATTATAAAGATAAAGTTTATCTTTATCGTGGCAAAAAAGATGTTCCAGATCCTTACTTAACCGGTAAATTTGAGGAAACATTTAAGTTATTAAATAATGAGCTTGAAAACTGGTTTAATAAATGGACCAAAGGTGTCTAATTCTCGTTGACAATTTGGGGGCTAAACGCTATAATATAATAGCGTTAATGGTCCCGTAGCCAAGTGGTAAGGCAGAGGTCTGCAAAACCTTTACGCGTCAGTTCAAATCTGATCGGGACCTCCAAAATAATCTTGAATTGGTTCGATAAAACGGACTAATTACACAAATTTATGCCCTTATAGGGCATTTTTTTGTATAAAAAAAACCTATCATAAGATTTGTATCTCTCATGATAGGTTGTGTGATTGAATAGATGATTCATAAATTAGTCCATTACAAGTGATTGAACCCTATACATAAAGTGTATAATTGACATTCTTATGTATGTTTCCTATCTTTAAACTGATGGACGAAGAAATGAGATTCATGTTAAGTTGTCCATTTTTGAGCAATGAAAGTTTAATGTGAAAATGATAATCACTGTCAATATTAACATAGTCTATAATATTTCGTATCTTCTCAATGTCTTCAAGGTTTTGTATTGATTTAATCCTTTTAATAAAATTTGGTAATGCTTTCTTTGATTGGTATATATTAATCTCTTTGAAATCAGTGACAGATTGTCTTCGGATTCACCAGTTAAATTGTTAATGCTTTGGATACTAAAGTCTATGATTTGGTTAATGACAGAAGGCATATTTATATCGGATTTCCTTAAATTGACTAAGATTTGATATATGAAAGAAACAACACTCTTTTTCAAAGACGGTAAATGTAGAGTATCAGTTAAGTATGATAAGAGTATACCGGTAGCAGTAACAGCTGTTGTTGTATCTCTACAAACTAAGCCAGGAATCATAAGAGAAATCTATGAAGTACTTATTTTAAAAGTAATCAAAGAAACTATTGCAAGTGAACTAATTAATAGTGAAACTAAAATATTGATTAATCCTACTGGAGAATTTGTTAAGGGTGGATCATACGCAGACTCAGGACTAACTGGTCGTAAGCTACAATGTGATAGTTATGGTGGACTTGCACTACATGGTGGTGGTGCTTGGAGTGGTAAGGACTTTTCTAAAGGTGACAGAAGTGCGAGTTACTATGCAAGATATATGGCAAAGAATATTGTTGCATCTGGACTTGCAACAAAGTGTGAAATAGGGATTGCATACGCAATTGGGATTGAAGAACCAGTAGGTATATCAATTAATACATTCGATACTGAAACAATTGAATTAGACATTATCAAACAAGTGATTCATAGCACCTTCGACCTAAAGCCTAGATTTATTAAAGAGCAAATCGGTGTGGTCAGCTTCTATGAGTTGTCAACCTATGGGCAAGTGGGGGTACATACAGATACTCTGCCATGGGATCGTTTAGATAAGGTAGAAAAAATAAAGGAGCGACTAAAATGACAATTAAAGAGTTTTACGGAAGCCCGGCATGGAAAAAACAACGTAAATACCGTCTTCAAATGGACAATTATCGTTGTGCGAGATGTGGCGGTGTGGCAGTTGATGTTCACCATAAAATCAAACTCACAGAAGAAAACATCTCAAACCTTGAAATATCTATGTATTTAGATAACTTAGAAAGTGTTTGTAGAAAATGTCATAATAAGGAAACACATGGTAAAAAGAACGATTATATGTTTGATGAATGTGGAAATCTTATAAAAAATTAAAAGCACGAGTTTACGTGCTTTTAGAAATTTGACTTATCTTAATAATAACTAAACCATCTGTCAGTAGACATTGTATGTGTTATTGGATTTTGCCACCACCAGAAACTATCGGGAGCTCTTAAAGTCATTTGAGTAGAAAAACTAATACCGACATCACCTTCAAGCAAATCATGGTTATAGTTATTCATTTCAAACAAATATCCTGTAGTTAAGTGATTCGTTTCATTGCGTCTATTCACATATTGATAATTCCATTGGAAGATATTTGTATCTACGGAACTTAATTGAGCAGAAAACGCAGGTTCAGGATATGTAAATGATTTAGAGTATGAACGCTCAATGTTAACACCGATATTACCACCGTATTCAGTTGAAATATCTGTCAAACTAAAACCATTTGTAAAAGAATAACCCAGATTAATACCAACTGTATAAGTGGATCCTATTGTGACTACACCAGGTTGATTTATAGGGAAAGCATCTTTATATACAGGCGTTCCTCCTTTTCTTCCTTCACCTGGGTAAAACTCAAGAAATGAACGATAAGAACCAACATGAAGATAACCAGCATAGTTTTGCCATTTTGCATCATAAGTAGTGTCACCATTTGTGTAAGCAACAGAACCTGGACTAAAGGAAGACTGGGTTGTTACTAAGTATAAACTGCTGACATCGTTACTTCTATATTTTTCAACAGTGAAACTAACATCAATATATCCATAGGGTTTTTGTACATAACGGAATGAACCTGTATACAATGGAGAAAATATTGATGTGCTAAGGATGGTCAGATTAGTGCTTTGGATACTGAACTTTTCTTCAAAGAAAATAGAAACACTTAACCTAAAGTCTGCAAAATTTTCAAAATGTTCGTCTAGTATATCAACGTTTTTTGAAACATAGAGAACAGCAGAAGAAGTAGAGGCGTTATTGTCAAAAATATTGTCATCAAGATAATAGTCATATACAAATAATGTTTTTCCAGTTTCTAAATGAGACTTTACTTCTTGAGTTGAAATATTAGATCTATTCCCAAGCACTATTAGTTGATTGTTTTCAAAGTAATAATCATGTGATTCTACAATCTCAAAATTTTCTTCTTTAGCTATTGTAAAACCAAATAAGAAAAAACTTGATAACAAAACACTCAACAGTAAAACAATATTATAAACTTTTTTCATTTTAAATTCCGCCTATTGTTATTATTAAAATGATTAGGATTATAAACAAAACAACAAAAGCAATAAGATGCTTAATCATTATTCTTTTGTAATGATTTTGAAGTTTCTTGGTATGATAACGTAATGAAAAAGAAACACAAGAAATTATAAATATAGTTACAGAAATAATAATAATTGTGAAACATATCATTTGAAAGGCAACAGACAATTTACTGCCATGGTCTAAATAGTATGCAAATAAAAATGATATAAAACTAATAAATAGAAGTCCTATTGATAATATTGATAAGGTAGTAAATTTGTTAATGATTGGAGTATCAACCAACTCATTAGAAATAGGTTCAACCGTTATATTATCGTAAAATGTATTCATTGACACATTTAGTATTTCTGATAATCTTTTCAATGAATGTATGTCTGGAGTAGAAGTTCCTTTTTCCCATCTAGAAACAGATCTATCAGTAACACCTAACTTGTGAGCTAGTTCTTGCTGCGTCAGTCCAAGTTCCTTTCGCTTTTCAAGTATAACTGTATTAATACTCATTTAAATTCCTCCTTGTATTTTATATATCCGACAACTTTATTATAACTTTCATTTTTCTTAATTGAAACCGTAAAGTGTGTCAAAAATTAGACAAGTGTGTCCCCCCAGTCTACCTTTTTATTTATCAAAGCCACCACCGAACGCCCCACATCCAAAATACGTGGGGCAATTTTTTTGAAAACTTGAAATTTGAAGACCACCAAAACTTTAAAGACTGACAGAAATGTTGGTCTTTTTTCTTGTCTAAAAAAATTATAACTGCACCCCCTATACCGCAACTATAAATTTTTGTAAAATAGAAAACATAAAGTAACTATATTTATTTATATTTATTATTATAGAATCATTGGATTAAGTTGGAATATTGTGCTAAAAATAATTTAACTTGTAGTCATTAAAAATACCATTATCATTAGATATATTAGGAGATACCACTCATGAAAAAAGTTTACAGTATCACAATAATTACAGCAATACTTTTGTTAGTTATTAGTTTTATCGTATTATCAAATAAAACTACTGAAGGTATACCTCATGGTACATATTTTATGTTGGATGAGAGCGGAAGCATGATAAAGAATGGATTTGAAAGTGGGTGGAGTATTAAAAATAAAGAGGCGGAACATAGATATCTTACGTATAAAGTAAAAAATATTGATGAAGTCATTTACTTTGAAATTGAGCTTTTAGAAGAAGATGGATATTCAAGTCAAGTGAGCGGACTATATAGATATGAAGTTCAATATGATGACAAAACTAAGATTCTGGTTGTAACAATGCATGCAGACTCCATAGGAAATCCAAGTGTAGTACCAAATAGTGAATTTGATTTGAAAGAATTCCGATTTAAAAAATCAGGTTTCAGTATAGGTTGATTAATTTTTGCAATCAAGTAACCGTAATAAATAAACATTGATTTGTTTTTCATGACATAGTTATTACCAAGATGATCTGTATGAGTGTAGGTACCCTCCCTACCATCCGTTCGTCCATTTAGGGTAATGGTAGATAAGAAAAGCCTTTTGGATTTTACCTTGTCTATATCTTTATGAGATTGTTTTGATAGTATATGGCTTTCAGATACAAGCATGACACCTGATGGATAACCAAGTGATACCAATAAAGTAAGATAACCAATAAGTAATAATGACATTGAGGTAATTGAAAATATAGTAAAGGTATTTGTTATTTTCTGATGTAGTGTTTTATCAATGATTGGTTCAAGTGATAACTCATTATAAAAACTATCCATTGGTATATTAAAAAGAAGAGATAGTTTTTTAAGTGAATAGATATCTGGGTTAGTTAATCCTTTTTCCCATCTAGATATCGTTTTTAGAGAAACCCCTAGTTTTTCTGCAAGTTGAAGTTGAGTAAGTTTCATCTCAACTCTTTTTTCTAAAATGATTTTGCCTACATACATGATATACCCCGTAAAGAATGTTTCTATAGGCCCATAATAACGGTAACTTAAAATAAATCAAACAGATATATGTGTCTAAAATAAATTAAGTGATGATGAAATAATGAAAGTGTATATAATAGTTTTCAAACTTTGTTCATCTTTCTAAGATATGGTATGATTAAGTAAATGATTTAGATAAAGGTGATGAGATGACTTATCAAGAAAGACTTACATATTTAAAGAATTTAAAAGATTTCATTCTAAAATATGAATTAGATATTAAAGAAGCTTTATATAAAGACTTAGGTAAATCTGGACAAGAATCATATATCACTGAAATTGGTATTGTTTTAAGTGAGATTTCATACTTTATCAAAAACTTAAAAAAGTGGATGAAAAAAAGAAAAGTTAAAAACACTTTAACTGTTTTTCCTGCTAAAAGTTTGTTAGTGCCTGAACCATTTGGCAAAGTGTTAATTATTGGTCCTTGGAACTATCCATTTCAACTCATTCTTAATCCTTTAGTTGGGGCAATAGGAGCAGGTAACAAAGCCGTTTTAAAGCCAAGTGAATATGCAACCCATACAGAGAAAATAATCGTTAAAATCGTTAAAGAAGTTTTCCCTAAAGAGATTGTAGAGGTTGTTACTGGAGGGATTGAAGAAACTCAAAACCTCTTAAATCAAAGATTTGATTATATCTTCTTTACTGGTAGTACAAATGTTGGAAAAATTGTGATGCAGAAGGCAAGCCATCATTTAACACCAGTAACCTTAGAATTAGGTGGTAAATCACCTGCCATTGTTTTTGAAACAAAAGATCTTAAACATGCAGCAAGAAAAATAGCGTTTGGGAAATTAGTAAATGCTGGTCAGACTTGTATTGCACCAGATTATGTTTTAATTGAAGAAAAAGAATTATCTTCATTTATTAAATATTATAATCAAGCAGTTATTGAATTCTATCAAAATCCACTTGAATCAGACGATTATCCTAAGATCATAAGTAAAAAACATCATGACAGATTAATTAAGTTAATGGAAGGAAATGAAATACTACTTGGTGGTAAGTTTAGTGAAGAAAAAATAGAACCAACGGTTTTATTACCTTCTAAAGATTCCAAAGTGATGGAAGAAGAAATCTTTGGTCCAATTCTTCCAATTATACCAATCAACCATATTGAAGAAGTTATTGGGTATGTAAAAGAAAAACCACTAGCAACTTATTTATTTACGTTAGATAAAAAAACAGAATCGTTTGTGGTAGACAATATTTCCACAGGTGGAATCACAATTAACGATACCTTGATGCATTTTAGTAATCATCACTTAGGTTTTGGTGGTGTTGGTTATAGTGGTATGGGTAGTTATCATGGAAAGCATTCGTTTGATACTTTTACACACTATAAACCAGTCTTAAAGAAAAGTAAGTTGTTTGATATTAAAGCTAAATACTTACCAAGTGATCCTAAAAAAGAAAATTTAATTAAGAAAATTATGAAATAAAAATTTAATATTAGATATAATAAAGATAGATAAATCATTTTCAACAGGTGTTTTTTATTTTATGCTTGTTGTTACTGGGGGAATATCTATGTCAGAACTAAAGTTTAAAAAGAAGGAACTTCAGGCAACCTATAATTTAATTAATCTCTTACCTGATCTTAAGGTAATCTATAATGCCTATTCTAAATTAGAGGAGATAGATTCTAAGAGAGTTAATAAGATTAAAGATAAGTATAAAACTAAAGAAATTGCAGAAACCATTATTAGAACAGCTTACTTAACTGGGTTAATGGATTTTAACTATGTCATTAATTTTAATGCTATTAAAGTTAAATTTCCAGCTTATTTAAAAGTGATTAACCGTTTTAAGGTGGAAGAAGTTAATTCAATTTTTACATACTATATCCGTATTGAAAGAGTCCATGAAGGATTTGTTGAAGAAAGAGTTCTTGATGGTGAGTTCATACCAATCTTTGAATACTACCAAAAGCAACTTTCTCTGCTATTTAAAGAAAATAATATATCATAAAACTATATTTTAAAGTTAGTTTGTATCAAAAGGGGATAAATATTTGAAATTAAAAAGACTTATTGTCTTTATACCGCAGTTAATCGTTATCATATTAGAACTTCTTCCAACAGGAGTTGTTTTAAAGTATACTCCTGCACCAAATCCAAATGAATTTGTTAATTTAACGACATTCTATTTTGATTTAAATCAGTTTAATTACGGTGTATTTATGCCGTTTGTAACAGGGTTAATCACCATAGCAATTCTAACCCTTACAATTATTTGGTTAATAACTGATAAGAAGAAGTTATTATTAGTTATTAGAATCCTTTGTATGGTTCAGTTAATTACGAGTATGTCAATACTTTTATGGGGGATTAGGTATGTTTCAGTTGTTGGAACGATTATGAATGGTTTAATTATCGCAAAACTGTTCATATTTAGAATGGAATCAATAATAGATGAAACTACACCAAGAATGAAAAAAGACGCGTGATAGCGTCTTTTCATCATAATAGGTTAAATTGTAGTATACATTTTTGAAATAAATAAAATTCATGATTATTGGGGGATAGTATGAATTATAAAGCAAATTTAAATATTTATCTATTGAAAAGAGGCACTACACCATTGAAGATAACAGAAGGATTAGAAAGTCATAATTTTAATTCGCGAGTATCTTTTCATTTTAAAGAGTCTAGAGAAAAGATGCCTCCTTGGTTAGACATTTTTTTTAGTGAATTCTTACCTGCTGAAAAAAAAGCAAAGTTAAAAACCAGTTTTGCTAAAGGGGTACTATTAGTGGATGTACATAAAGGAGAAGATATTATCAACTTCGCTATAACATTCGGATATGGTGCGAGTTTGTTAAAACCTGAAGTAATAGATGAAAGATTTGGTATACGCACAGCTGTTAATATAATTGGTATTAATAATATTAAAAAGATAAGTAAAACTAATATTGGTGGTACTCAGAAAAATTCAAATGAACAAATGCCTAAACGTTCAAATATTACTGAATTTGGATTTGATATTGAAATGGATTTAATTACTGGTATAACAGGCACATCAAATGTAGATTTCATTCAAGGCAATATTACGGGTAAAGATTCCTTATCTATATATCACAAACTCAATGTTAGTGAAGTTGAAGATTTTTTAAAGAATATATATGAAATATATTTAAAGGAAGATTACAAGGAAGGTTTTGATTGGATTGATAGGATTCAACCAATTAAAAATAAAAATTTAATCAATCATTTGAATTCTTTGATGCTAGAATCAATTAATTTAAAACAAGATAAGTTTTGGGCTGCAGTACCTGAGGTTCTTGAGTGGGAGCAGATTCAAGGATTTAAATACTTAGGCAGAGATATATATGATGACATTCATTTGAATCTGATTTTAGATAATTATCGCCAGTTTGATACTATTCAAACAATTGAAAGAAAAAAAGTTAAGGTTATTGATGTTAACCAACTAGAATTATTCTCATGGTCATTGTTTAAATGTTTATATGGTGAAATTGGATATAATAATAAACATTATTGTATCAATGCAGGTAAGTGGTATGAAATTGAAAAGGATTATTCCAATTCTATTAATCATTTTTATAATGAATTACCAATATCGGATTTTGAATTTGAAGACTGTGATGTAAAAAAAGAAGAGGATTATATTATAAAAATTTGCAATGAAAAATCAAACTTATTAATTCTAGATCAAAAACCTGTAGTTTATGGTGGGGGAAAAAGTCGAATTGAAATTTGTGATATATTAACAAAAGAGCACCAATTAATTCATATCAAACACTACTCAGGTTCTGCTGCATTAAGTCATTTATTTAACCAGGGTGTCAATAGTGTGGAACTTATTAAATCAGCTGAAGATTTTATTATTTTGTCGAATGATAAAATTAAAAAAATAATTAATGACGAAGAATTTTTACTTAATAAAGACCATGACTACAAGATTATATATGCTATAATTTCAGAAGATATTGGGAGACCGAATATTCCTTTTTTCAGTAGAATATCTATTAAAAATGCTAAACGACGATTAGATAGCATGGGTATAAAAATGGAAATTAAAAGCATTCATAAAACAATTACTTAATTAATCACATAAAAAAATTATTCTGTAATCAACTTATTATAAATAGTGATGATTCTCTTTAACTCATTAACATATTCAAAATCCTTATGAAAGTAGATATTGATTTGTCTTGTCATATCAACACCTTCAATATTAAGTAGTTTGAATCTATTCTTTTTAATTTCTCTTATACATGATTTTCTTGCAAGTATTGAGGTACCAAAGTTATCTCTAACTAGGTCTTTAATAACTTCAACGTTATCAAGTTCTAGAATAACGTTGAAATCTGAAATACTCATAAACTTAGTATTTAAATGGGATTCAAAGAGTAATCTTGTATCAGAAGTTTTAGATCTTAAAATAAGTTTTTCTTTAGTTAGTTTAGAAAGAGAAATGGATTCATTATTCGCATTAGGATTATCATTAGAAACCGCTACAGCAAGCGAATCATTATCAAGTGTAATAAATGAATAGTCTTTATCATTAATGTTACCTGTAATAATGATTAAATCGACTTCATAAGTCTTCATTTTTTGATAAAGATTCTTAACTGAGTCTGAAATTAAACGCACGTGAAAGGCGTTGTTTTCGGCTGTATATTGTGCAATAGCTTTAGCAATAATATTAGATTCTAATGTATGAGTCACGCCTACAGTTAAAGTTTGTAGAGGATTTTGATTCTTTCTTAATTGATCTAATGCATTCTCTAAGTTAATTGTAAGTTGTTCAATACGTCTTGCATATCTTAATATACGTTCACCATCAGGCGTTAGATCTAACTTCTTTTTTCGTTTATCAAAAATAGTTACTCTAAAGTCTTGTTCAAGGGATTTGATTTGCTGACTAACAGCAGGTTGTGTCAGTGCTAAAATGTCAGCAGCCTTCGTAAAACTACCCTCCTCACAAACTGCAATTAAAGTCTTTAATTTTATATCCATAATCTATTCCTCCTATTATAAGAAAAACTTATGTACCAGTAATAAAACATTATTTTACTTTATTATAAAACAGGTTTACAATAATGGGGTAATCAAGACTTATTAATATGTAAATTAGAGGTGACGACCCCATATTTTACACAAATTTTGGACTTGATAGGAAGGATAGAATGATTATGAAACACATTACAATTAAAGGACATAATTCAATCGACCTAACTTCATATCCTGATTTTCTTTTTTTATTAGAAAACGTAAGTTTTTTAGTAAATGAATCAATCCAAGGGGAATGGATGTTAAGTACATACGAATTAATTTATGAATCAGATGGTGATGATCTAAACATAGATATCACAGAAAAATCAAAAGATTTAATGTTACACAAAATACTAGCTCAATACATGTATGACCATGCTATTGAAGAAGTTACTTATAAAACTAAAAAACATAAAGGTATTATAGGGTTATTTGAAAGAGCAAAAGAAGTTACTGCTAAATTTAGTATTAAAAAGATATATCAGTATCTTCAACATCAACCTGAAGATCTATTATATGAACACAGAATGAATGAAGTATTAAAAAAATACTTAAATGCAACCTATATCAAGAATGAAGAAATTGTTAAAGTATACGAAGTCATGTATGCAGCAAGATTATTCGATCTCATTCAAACGAATTTTGAAGATGTGGAAGTATTTAAACTTAAACTAAATTATTAACAACTTATAAAGGGTGAACTCACATGATGAACATTTATGAAAGACTAGGCGTTACTTCCTCAGTCGCTATAACAATTATTTCAATCGGACTTATGTTATTCTTAGGTTTCTTAATGACCAGAATAACTAAAAAGTTAAAACTTCCAAACGTCACTGCATATATCGTAACAGGTATCTTAATTGGACCTTATGTCTTAAACTTAATTCCAAGAGAAGTTGTTACTGGTATGGATTTTCTTGCAGATATTGCACTTGCCTTCATTGCTTTCTCAACTGGTGAATTCTTCAAATTCTCAGTTTTAAAGAAGAATGGTATGAAGGTTGTGATCATTACATTATTTGAAGCATTACTAGCAAGTATCTTAATATTTGTTGTAACATTCTTCGTTTTAAAGATGAACTTAGCATTCTCAATCGTACTTGCAGCACTTGCAGCAGCAACAGCTCCAGCATCAACAGTTATGACGATTCGTCAAACTGGTGCTAAAGGGGATTTCGTTGACACTTTAATTCAAGTTGTTGCCCTTGATGATGTTGTAGGACTTGTTGCCTATAGTATCGCAATCTCAGTTGCAGTAGCTAGCCAATCTGGTGGTGCTATCTCAATTGGTCAAATTGGTATGCCAATCCTTCAAAACCTACTTATGGTAGTTATTGGTGGAGCATTTGGTTATGTCTTAAAGTTCTTATTAACTGACAAGAGAAGTAAAGATAATAAATTAATTATTACCTTAGCATTCATCTTTATCTTCTGTGGTATTGCAGCATTATTTGACATCTCACCATTACTAGGTTGTATGGCAATGGGTACAGTTTATATTAATGTAACTAATGATGATAAACTATTTAAACAAATGAATTACTTTGCACCTCCAATTCTCTTACTATTCTTCGTAAGAAGTGGTGTTAACTTTGACTTAAGTGCTTTAGTTAACACATCAACATTTGCTGGTGCAGTTCCACTTGTTGTTATTGGTATAGTTTACTTTATTGTACGTATTATAGGTAAATATGCTGGTGCATATATTGGTTCAGCGATTGCTGGTAAACCTAAAGAAGTTAAAAACTACTTAGGTTTAGGTTTGATCCCTCAAGCAGGGGTAGCAATTGGTCTAGCAGCACTTGGTGCCAGAGTCTTAGGTGGTGAACAAGGTTTAGCGCTAGAAACAATTATTCTAGCATCATCTGTCCTTTATGAATTAATTGGACCAGCTTGTGCTAAGTTATCATTATATTTATCTAAATCATATGGTAGAGAAACTATTGTTCCTGAACAAGTTCCATCAGCACCACTTACAAACCCACTTGGAACAACACTTCAAAATGAACAAGCTTTTCTAGAAGCAGCAATTGACCTAGAAGAAGCACATCATGGTGAAGAATCAAAAACAGAAGCAGTGCCAGTGGAAGCAAAAAGTTAATAAAAATAAGACTAAAAGGCCTTAGAATGGTTATTCTAAGGTTTTTTATTTGTTTTTAGTTATAATAGAATTAAGTAAGATATCTATACAGGGGATATGTATGGTTGAGTTAACTAAAGAGAACCGAAAAGAATCGATTAAAAAACTTACCAAAAACAGAACAAAAGTTAAAAGATCGTAGATTAAAGGCAATGTAAGTTAGCTTTTTTCATTTTTTCATGCTAAATAAATAAGTTATTAAATCATTACAAATTAACTGACGAGGTGAAATGATGATAGTAGAATTTGAAAAATTAAAGCGCTCTAATCTGATTATAGATTGTATATATAAGGGTGGAAAAAAAGGTAATTCAGCTGATGATCCTCTATCAAAACTATTTCCCAAATTAGGAAATATGAGTGGATTTAGAAAAAAAAGTAGAGAAGATGATCCTACCAAATTAGCTTATGTTGTTTTATACACTTCAATGTCTGAAATTGAATGGCCTGATTTTCTTGATGTTGAGACAGGTGTTTTTAGATACTATGGCGATAATAGAAAAGCTGGAAATCATATTACGAATACAAAACAAGGCGGAAACAAATTATTAGAAGAAGTTTTTACTATGTTAAATTCTGATGGAGATTTAAAAGATATACCTCCATTTTTCGTTTTCAAAAAAGCCGGTGACGGAAGAGATGTTCAATTTCTTGGGCTAGCTGCTCCGGGGAATCCGTCAATTTCACCAGATAAAGATTTAGTTGCTTTTTGGAGAACGATAAATAATAATAGATTTCAAAATTACGAAGCATATTTTACAATTTTAGATACTAAAGAAGAATCTATTAAATATGAGTGGTTAGAGGCTTTATTGTATAATCATGAACAATCAATCGATTTAGCTCCACAAGCTTGGAAAAATTTTATAAACAATGGTAGAAATGGGATTAAAGCATTAAAGGCACCAAAAGTTTCTAGTGTTCCAGATAAATATACCCAGCTGCAATGTAGTGAAGATGGAAAAACCTGTATAAATAAAATAAGAGGCTATTATAAAGATAATCCATCAGGATTTGAAGCTTGTGCAGTTAAATTAGTTGAAATGATGGATAACAATTTTAGTGAATTTGAACTTACACGTCCTTGGAGAGATGGAGGACGTGATGCAATAGGTCACTACAAAATAAGTACTGGAAATAAAGCTAATTATCCATTGAAAATTGATTGCGCTTTAGAAGCAAAGTGTTATAGTGAAACAAATGGTGTAGGTGTAAAACAAATGTCTAGATTAATATCCAGGATAAAGTATCGTCAATTCGGAATCTTAGTTACAACTAGTTATGTCGATACTCAAGCTTATAAAGAAGTGATTGAAGATGGACACCCAATTTTAGTAATTACAAGTTCGGATATTGCATATATACTATCTCGAAATTTAATTGATAAGAATAATATTCAAAATTGGTTAGAAAGTATAAATTATGTATATTGATTTTTCTCTTTGTAAAAATCCCATTTAAATTTAGCAATAATAAAAATATCCAGTTATAAGAGACTGGATATTTTTTCTTTAATATAAGAGCTATTTAACCAAAAAGATTGTTTTGTATATTTGCTTCCGATGTATTTATCGGGAAAAGGTAAATCATAGGTGTCATTTGAATCTTTTGCATGAGGTCTCACATGTGCTATTCTGTTTTCGGTTGACTTGGGGAAATTTGTGATAATTCTAGGGCTTATTTGTCGTATGATTGAACCATTTTTAATTGTAGAAACAGTTTTATTCCAAACTGATTTCAACTCTGTATCAAGTTCAGTTTCAGTCATATTCCAAAATTTAATCCCTTTAAAATAATAATCATTTTTCTGCTTTTTAAATACTACAAACATAAATCTGGTTGTTGAAAAATACTCTCTTAATCTAGAATTTTCCCAATTTTCCTCGATAATTTTAGTAAATTCAAATGTCTCAAATGACATGTGCTCTTTGATTTTTCCATCTTCTTCAACTCTTATGGTTTTAGGAACAATATTTGCTTTTTTGAATTCCTCGGTTTTCGAAACTTTTGTATTTTTCAATCCTAACATAGCAGCAACCAACATCTCGTTAAGATTCTTAGATGTAGATGTTATATTGAATAATTCCATTAGTTCATTTTGTGTTTTTCCTATATATTGAAATATCTTTTCTTCAATGACTTTCTCGAATCCCTTTTTCTCTAATTCGATAGCATCAACCAGTTTATCCATAAGTTTTGGCAATGGTTCACGATTGAAAAGTTCAGTCATATATGAGTTTTTCAAACTGAAAGCCCTTTGTTTAGCAGGAATTTCAGAAAAAGGTTGATTTCTTAAAGAATCAGAACTTGCACCTTTAGTGCATGCTGAAAGATACATTGTATCTGCTTCAGATATTTCATGTGCTCTACCACTAATAATTTTATTATGAATTATTTCCCAATCATTCATGATTATTGCTAAATCGTATTGCATATTTTTATCTTTAAAATCTACTAATAAATCTTTTAAAATAATATAATCAAGCTTATTTTTATTTTCTTCATAAAGATAAAAAAGTATGTATAAAATTGCGTTCTTTTTCCAAAAAGAACTACTGTAAAAATCTTTATTAGCTTCATCAAGGTAATCAATTATATTTAAGACTAAACGTTCTTTTGCAGAATATTTGCCATTTCTAAGTTTTTTTACAGGTGTTACTTTTAGTTCAGTTGCTGCTCTAATAAAATCCGGTTCAGGATTGGAATTAGGTTCAATATTAAAAACATTTTTTTCTATAAAATGACCAAACCCACCTTTATGAATTATTTGGTCATCATTATTGATTTCTCGAAAGGTTTTATTAGTTAAATTTCCACCTATCTTGATGATTTCTTGAAGAGATAAATCTTTACCTTGCCTTTTATTTACTTTCATAAAATCCCCTAACGAATTAACACCATAATTCTTGATCTATGATGAAATATTTGTTATAATCATTTTAGCACTATAAGTACTTAAATAACAACCTTTAGAAAGAATGGTCATGATATGAAGAAGAGAGTCGTAGAACTTTTTGCAGGTGTGGGTGGGTTTAGAGTTGGTCTAAACGAAGCTTCACTTGGAAAAGATGAAAAAACAATAGAAAAGTCAAATTTTGATTTTGTTTGGGCTAATCAATGGGAACCATCTACAAAAACACAAGATGCTTTTTCATGTTATGTGAAAAGATTTGGTGAATCAAAATCACATGTTAATGAAGACATTACAACAATTGATAAGAATACTATCCCTGACCATGAATTATTAGTCGGTGGATTTCCATGTCAAGATTATTCAGTGGCTAGAACTAAAGCTAATGAAAAAGGTATTGAAGGTAAAAAAGGTGTCCTATGGTGGCAAATTAATGAAATTCTTGAGACTAAAAGGCCACCTTTTGTATTATTAGAGAACGTAGACAGATTGCTAAAATCACCAGCTAAACAAAGAGGTAGAGATTTTGGTGTAATGCTTCGATGTTTCAATGATTTAGGTTATGCTGTTGAATGGCGCGTTATTAACGCAGCTGAATATGGATTTGCACAAAAAAGAAGAAGGGTTTTCATTTTTGCATATCATCAATCTACTGAACACTATAAACAAATGTTGACTCATGAATTAGATTCTATTTTACATATACAAGGTTTATTTGCTAAAACTTTCCCGATTTTAAATGGATATCAAAAAAGAAATTCAGTAATGATAAGTAAAAATGAATATAAAGATTTAGTTGAAGTATCAAATAAGTTTGAATCAGCTATGTTTAATTCAGGTATTATGGTTAATGGTAATATCTATACAGAACAAACTAATCCAATTATTAAAGATTTCATTCCTTTAAAAGCTATTTTAGAAAAAAATGTTGATGAAAAATATTATATTAATGATGAATCTAAATTTATAGAATTAAAAGGTTCAAAAAGAATTCTTAGAACTAATGCAGAAGGTTTTGAGTACTATTACACTGAAGGTCAAATGTCTTATCCTGATAATTTAGATCAACCAGCAAGAACCATGTTGACATCAGAATCTTCAATCAATAGAAGTACACACGTAGTAGAGGATTTAAAAACCGGTCGTAAACGTTTGATTACTCCTATTGAAGCAGAAAGAATTAATGGCTTCCCAGATAATTGGACCAATACTGGAATGACAGAGAAAAGAAGATATTTTATGATGGGGAACGCACTTGTGATAGGAATTGTGCAAAAACTCGGAGAAAAAATAGCTCAATTAAAATGACATATAAATCTACATTATTTATTTTCAACTTATAAACGTCATTGTTTATAAGTTTTTATATAATTCATGTCAGTATAAAGGCGTGTTATAATTGTAATATAATCATTGATTAATGGGATAAGTATTGAATGATTGCACATTTTTTAGTTTTAAAACATCAGTTTTATCGTGATGAAAATGTGAATATAATTATTGGGATTCTTTTCAATTTGAAAAAGAATCTTTTTCAAATTACTCGTTTAATTGGCAGTAAATCTAATATAGGATTACAACAAGATGAATTGGATAGTGTTGTCATGAATCAAAATATATCTTTCAATTCGAAATTAGAAAATAGAATATATAAAATAGCTATTGACTTATCAAGTAAAAAAAGTCCTTATAGAGATATTATTACAGTGGATTTATCAACCAATTGGCAAGAGGTTGAGTTAAATTTAAATTATCAATTAATAATTTTGAAGGGGCTGTCATCATTAGAAAATCCATTAGTGAAAACAGATTTTGATCAATCATGCAAATTAACAACCGCTTTAATTCATTGTAATTATATAAGAATAGGAATGTTTTATCACAATAATAATCATAAAAGATTAACTTTGAACTCCTGTAAAATTGGTGATTATTATTTAAATGATATAACACTTAAAGATTACAGATTTTCAGTTAAAGATTTGGATAAAGAAATAAAAGATGCAATCGCATTATTTGAGTCACCTCCACAATACATAACATTAAATAAGCAATCACCCAAAAGATATAGATTTGTCTCCAGAATAATTGAAATAGAATATAGAAATATTATTTATGACTCAAAAAAATATGGAAGATTGTTTGGAGTTAACTACAATCAATTTAGTGGAGAACTTAAAATGAGTAATTTAAAAGATGAATTCACATATATTGATTTAGATGAATTAATAGGGGGAAATTTAATATGTTAAGTCATTATTTTAATGAATTTATTAATGACAATATTAATAATAAGTTTGATAAACATGTATTTATTGCTAAAGGTCTTGAGTTTTCAGATATATTTGATGATCAAAATAGTCTAAGAGTGCTAGATAATTTTTTATGGGATAATGCTTTAACAATTGATAATGCTATAAATATAATGAATAAAATTATTGAGACTAATAAATCAATTGTTATTAGTGTACCAGAATATTTATTTCTCAAAAAAAATGGAATTCAAGGAATTTTTACAGCATTTGGTTATAAATTTAAAGTAATCGATTTTAACTTGTTTGATGAGTTTGTTGTAAGTAAAATAAATGATAGATGTAAAAAAATTGAAGAAATAATTAACTCTGATAATGACGATTTCTGGCAAACAGTTTACAGTTCAATGCATTTCCAAGAAGGTTATTATATTATTAATTATAATACTTCAGAATTTAGAGAATTTGAAAAAATATATTGGATAAAAGAGATTAATAAAAATATTATTCAAGGAAATTTATCTAATGAAAATCATATATTGTCAAGTGCTAATGAACTAGATATCATTCTTCAGGCACTTAATTCAATTGAAAATAATAAAGATTTTCTTTTTGTTTTCGATCCTAAAAAGTCAAAACCTATATTTGATTATGTTTTAACTGGTCTAAATGCAATGCAAATTAATGCTATTTCTATTCCACCACAGCCACCTGTTCATATTGTGAACAAGGAAAATAAATATAACGAGATTCTAAAAAGAATCAATAAAAATTATGAGTTTAGGAATTTGCAAGTTTATAAATATCCAGAATTGAAAGCGAATGATTTAATTGAAATTTCACAAGAAATTATAATTGATGAAATATATTCAAATTCAATAAAAGCTATGAACAATCAAAATTACTTTGATACTTTTGTAACTGCACCAACTGGTGCAGGAAAATCTGTAATGTTTCAAATACCTGCTATTAAATTAGCTGAAGAATTCAATTTACTTACACTTGTAATCACTCCTTTAATAGGATTGATGAATGACCAAGTAAAAAACATTCAAAAAATGACTGATTTAGCTGCTACAATAAATTCTGAATATACACCTTCTGAAAAAGAAGAAATTAAAAATAAAATCAACAACGGTGAAAAATCCATATTATATATCTCTCCTGAAACACTTTTATCACATGGTGACATAAAAACATTAATCGGAAATCGAAAAATAGGATTGATGATTATTGATGAAGCTCATACAGTTTCGACATGGGGTAAGAGTTTTAGACCGGATTATTGGTATCTTGGTGACTATTTGCGCACCTTAAAAAAATACAATAAAGAATTCACTTTTCCAATAGTAGCTTTTACTGCAACTGCAACTTATGGGGGAGATGATGATATGTATTATGATATTGTTGATAGTTTAAGTTTGAAAATAAAAAAACCTTATATTGGAAGAGTAATAAGAGATGATATATCATTTAAAATTAACATTGTTGAATCTGATTATGATTATGAAACAGAAAAAAGAAATGTAACAATCAAAAGGATTGATGATTTTATAAAATCAAAAGAAAAATCTCTGTTTTATTTTCCATATGTTAAGCATATGGATGAAGTTTACTCAAAAATCTTAGTGTCTAAAAGAAGTAATGTTGCTAGGTTTTCAGGTAAGTTGCATAAACTTGATAAAGATGATGCGCTTAGTGGCTTTAGAGACGGAAGTATAAATGTAATGCTTGCAACTAAGGCATTTGGTATGGGAATCGATATAGATGATATCAAAAATGTATATCATTTTGCGCCAACCGGTAATCTTGCTGATTATGTACAAGAAATTGGACGTGCTGCAAGAAAACCAGGAATGATGGGTTATGCAATAACTGATTATTATAAACAAGATTTTAGATACATTAAACAATTATATGGACTGTCTAGTATTAAGCCATATGAAGTTAAAGCCGTATTGTCAAAGATAATTGAATTATATAAAAATCATAATAAAAGAAATATGATGGTTTCACCAGAGGAATTTGCTCATATTTTTGTCACTTCATTAGGTTCAAATATTGATGAAGAAATTGACAACAGATTAAAATCTGTTTTATTAATAATCAAAAAAGACTTGGATGCCTCTAGATTAAATCCGTATTCAATAATATTTAAACCTCGTAGCATGTTTACTGTTGGATTATATTTAATTAAAGATGGAGATTTAGATTATTTTAAACTTAAAGGTTGGTCTAAGTATCTAAAATTATTCAGAGATAAGAATGAGCTGCAGAAAGAAAAAAATGGCACAGTTTATAAATATATGGGAAATATATATGAAATTGATTTTAAAGAATTATGGCAAGATAGATACAGAGAATTATCATTTGGTCAATTTAAAAAATCTCTTCATGAAGATACACTACCTAATATTCAGCTGACAAACAAATTAATAAGTAAAGTATGGTTGCACTTAGAAACTAGAAATAATAAATCATTTGGAGATATAATTTCTAAATTTAAAGATTTTTTAGAAATAATATGTGATATTCTTAATGACATTAAGAGTGAAGGTATTCATTTTACTTATGAGGATTTTGCATCGAGATTAAAAATGAAAGGTCAATTTAAATTCTCGAACCCTACTCAAAATGTATTGATTTCAAGTGTGACTTTAAATTTATTAAATGAATTACAGAGTGGAAATCAAACAAACTCTCAAAATTTCTTAAGATTTAATTCCAATTCTGGAAAATTAACAATTGTCAATACTGGTTATATGAAGAAGAAAGATGATTTGTTGTATTATTGCATAAAGGAATTTAAAAATTATTTGCATGAAGAAAAACACTCCTTTATTCAAAATAATTCAAACAGAGGCGATAAAATGAGAAGCGATAAGATGATAGTAATTGCTCAAATTTTTGAATTACTAAACTTATCAAGTTATAAAATTAAAGCTGGCGATAGACCAGAATTTTTCATTCGTATTAATGATTTGTCAGCACTGGAAAAGATGTCAACTGATTTTTATGAATCACCTACCATAAGACAAATTGGATATTCTCATCGTAACTCAATTCAAATTATGGAATACTTTTTCAATAAATTAAATAACGATATTGACCGTTGGAATCTCATAGAAAAATATTTTTTAGGTGAAGATGTTATTGGTGAAATTAATAAATTTGAAAATTAAAATACATTTAATAAGTGTGTTTTATAAATGAATTACACAGATTAAACTAATCGCAAGGATAAGTAATTAATGATCGAAAAATCAATCTCCCAAGCAATCAAGTCAGCTATGTGGCTCGCTATTGAATATAATAATTCCAATGAAGAAGTTACTAAATATTGGATTGCTATAAAGGACATCAACATAAAGAAAAAGTCTTTTCTTGTTGATGCTTTTAATGCTGCTAAAATGTCTAAAGACTCAAACGGATTAATTTCTATTAATATACTTTTTGATAGAATTTTAAGTGCGCATGTTATTGATAATACAACATACCAACAACCAGAAGAACTTATTGAAAAAATACATAGTAATATTAATCAATTAGAATGGTTAGGATACGATTCATATAACAATCAAATTCTTGATTACATTTATGAATGCATGAAGCTAGAAAATATTGCCTATCAAACAGAAGTTACAATGCTTAAAGGTATTGATCAAGCTGAACTAGAAAAAGTTCCAATCAACAATAAATACCCATTAACATTAGAACAGATTAGTCAATTAGTTAGCAATCTAGAATCCTTATCAAAAAGAGATAATCAAAAAAACTATGAAATTGTAACACTCGCATTAAATCTTTTATCGATTAATACTAAAAAGGGTTTATTTGTTGTTGCATATAAAGAACTACAGTTTAATCCAAAAGAGAAATCGTTGATTCTAAAACCAGAAACATTTTTTAATTATGATTTTGCTAGTGACTCTAAAGATTTTGATCACAACCTAAGACATTATTTAGATATTGAAACAGATGAATTTACAACACTGTTTTTAGAAAACCCATACGAGGCTAAAGAATTACTTCAAAAAGAATTACATCCAAAAGAATCACTTGATACTAGACCTTATATCTTTGAATTAAAACGATCTCACTATGCACATATTGAAAAAGAACTCACTCAAATTAAACTATCAAAATCAAAAGAAGCTTTATCCACACCACTTGAAGCTTTTTTTGGCAATATGGATAAATCTAAACTTTCAAGAAAAAGAAGTTTTGATGTTGTTTTAATTGATGATAGATCAAATATTGATCAACTAAGAGTTATTTATAATGCACTTGCACAACCAATAACATATGTTCAAGGGCCTCCAGGTACAGGTAAAACTGCAACTATTATTAATACCTTAATATCAGCATTTTTTAATGGTCAAAAGGTATTAATTGCTTCAAACAACAATAAACCGATTAATGATATTTATGAAAAACTTCAAAATCTGGAAAGTTCATATAAAAAGACTAAGTTACCTCTACCATTCTTAAGATTAGGTAATAGAGAATCTGTATTAAAGAGTCTAAATTATTTAAAAGAATTATTACCTCAAATCAAAAATTTTGATGTTGATGAGGGAAAGTTAGATATCCACGCTAAAAATAGAAAAGATAAGATGCAAGAATTAAATGCATTAATAGATGTTTATGAAGAAAGATTAGAATTAATTGAAGAAATTGATACATTAAAATCTGTATCAAATAATTTAAATGATTCTCTAAGAAGTATATCTGTTGATGCCATTTTAAATGATAAAGAAAGTAAATTAAAATCTTTAAAAGTAATTAAAGATGAGGATGTAAAAGACTATATTAGAAAAGCAGATAATGCACTTTATACATGGTTATTTTTTACATCAGTTAAATATTTAAAACGAGCATTTGAGCCTAAAAACGAAGAATTACTTAAAATTATTTTAAGTGATGCTGAGGATGAGACTAGAATTAATGAATTTAATAGTTACCTACAAGAACAAGAGAACTTTAAAAATCTTTTAAGAATTTGTCCGATTATTTTAACAACAAATCAATCAGCTCATAGACTAGGTGAACAAACACCTTCTTTTGACTTGGTTATTTTGGATGAGGCTGGTCAATGTGCAATTGGTCCTTCTTTATTTTCAATTGCTAGAGGTCAAAGACTGATGTTAGTAGGCGATCAAAATCAATTGAAACCAGTTGTTACGATTGCCCCAGAAACCAATAGAGTTTTAGTTAACAAGTATGGAGTATCATCTGCATATGATTACCTTAATAATTCAATCTTACTTTCTATGCAGAAACAAGATACCATTTCAAAATTTATCTTATTAAGTTATCATTATCGTTCAAGAAAAGACATTATTGAATTTAGTAATAGAAAATACTATAAGGGTCAACTTAAAATAGAAACACCGGAAAATGCACAATTACCTGATGCACTAGAATATATTTCAGTAGATTCTTCTTACGATAAGTTAAAAACTAAAAATGTATCTTTAAAAGAAATAGAAGCAATAGTATCACACATTAAAAACTCTAAAGAAACAAATATTGGTATTATTACACCATTTAGAAATCAAGCAGAATATCTAAAAGAGTATTTAGAGGAAAATGGTTTAAATGATATACATTCAGGCACCATTCATACCTTTCAAGGTGATGAGAAAGATGTTATTTATCTTTCAACTGCAATTACTAAAAACACAACAGATAAAACATTTGATTGGGTTAAAAACAATCAAGAACTACTTAATGTAGCAACTACTAGAGCGAAGAAAAAACTGGTATTAGTTTCTGATATGTATGAAATTAAAAAACGTTCAGAAATAAGTAATGATTTATATGAATTAGTACAATATGTAAAAAATCAAGGTAAACAAGTAAAACTTACTGAATCAGAGACTACTCAGTTTATCAATGGATCAAACTTTAAGAACTATAACACTAAAAAAGAAGAAGAGTTCTTTGAAACGATCAATCAAATATTAAGTATTGGTTCAAAATTTGTAGTTAGAGAAAAAGTAAGAGTTGCATCAATCTTAGATAAGTTTACGACACCTAAAAAATATGACTATGGATTAAAAGCAGAATTTGATTTAGTTATATTTAAGAAGATAGGTAAAGATGAAATACCGGTTCTAGTCATTGAACTTGATGGTGATGAACATAAGCAAGATAAAAAAGTCATGACAAGAGACAAGTTAAAAGAAGATATTTGTCGAGATAATAAAATCAGATTAGAAAGAATACATAATGATTATTCGAGAAGGTATATGTATATAAAAGATATACTTTTTGATATCTTGAAATAATTGAAAGAGGTTAATATGAATGATGATTTGATAAAGGTAATTATTGAAGTAATAAGCATTGTCAGTTTTATTACAATCATGTCGATAATAAATCTTACAAAGAAGCAAAACAGGGATAGAGAATCACGTGACTTGATGATTAAAGATTTAAAAATCAAAATGAATCAATTAGTTAGTGATGAAACTACTAAATTAAATAATTCTATAAATAAACTTAAACAAGATTTAATTGAAGATATAACTAAAATTGATACTAAAACTGTTAATGAGATGATTAAAATCAAAACTGCGTTAGTTGAACTTTATACTAAAACAGTTGCAATCGAAGATAAATTTAAAGATTTCTCAAATTCAGATATAGAGACTAAAGAGAAGATCAATGCCGAAATTAAAGCTATAGATGATAAAAATATTAGCTTAAATCACAAAATTGAAACAGAATTCACTAAAAATGCTCAAACCTTACAAAAATTAAGTGAATATGTTTTTGCTAACCTAAAAGAATTGCGAGAACAAAACGATGATTTAAGAAAAAAACTTGAGTATTTCACTGAAATCAAGGACGATTCTACAAGATTAAATGATTCTGTGGATATCAATAAAGAAAATCAATTAATTGATGAAATTCTAAAGAATATGAATTCTGTTTCAAATAATGTCGTTTTAAATGAAAATCTTCAGAAAATTAATGAAACTGAAAAGATTACTAAAGAAAATGTATTAATAGAAAATGATATTCAACCAGTTAATAAAATTGAATTGGATATAGTGGCTGATGAAACACAAATACCAATTGTTAAATCAGGTCTTGAAATTTTAGATGAGGAACAAAGATACGCATATCAGTTGATGGAAGAAACAAATGATAATCTTTTTATCACTGGTAAGGCAGGCACTGGGAAAAGTTTCTTATTAAGACTTTTTACAAGAGCTACAAAGAAAAAACATATTATCATCGCTCCAACAGGTATTGCATCTTTAAATGTTGGTGGTGTAACAATTCATTCGGCATTTGGTTATGATAATTTAAGAGTGGACAATGATTTATCGGTTTTAAGACTTTCTTCAGATAAGAAGATGGTATTAAAAAATGTGGATGTCATTATTATTGATGAAATATCAATGGTTAGAGCTGATGTCATGGATCAAATGGACAAGATTTTAAGACGCGTAAATGAGAATAATGAAGTATTTGGAGGGAAACAGGTTATTGTTTTTGGTGACATGTTCCAATTACCCCCAATTGCTAACAGAGAAGAAACAAAGTATTTAAATGAAAGATATAATGGGATTTTTTTCTTTTATTCAGATGCTTATCGCAGTGGGAAATTTAGATTTATAGAACTGTCTCAAAATCATCGACAAAATAGTGACTTAAAGTACTTTGAGATATTAAATAATTTACGTGAAGGTGAGATAACACCAAGCATAATTCAAACTTTAAATACTAGATATAGTAAAGAACACAATCTAAGAAGAGTTATCAAATTATTACCTAAGAAAGATCAAGTTGAAATCATAAATGATTATGAATTATCTCAAATTCCAGTTAAAGAATATGTATTTGAAGCTGATGTTATTGAATATACTAATGGTAGTTTTAAAAACAATTTTGAAAATTCATTTCCAGTAACCCAAACATTAAAATTAAAATTAGGTGCTTTAGTTATGATGGTCAAGAATGACCCTATAAAGAGATGGGTAAATGGCACTCTAGGTATTGTTTCAGGAATATCTGAAGAAATGATTAAAGTGACTATAGATGGAACAGAGTATGAACTTCAACCCGAAAAATTTGAACTTAGTGAAGCAAAGTATAAATCTGGCTCAATCTATTATCAACCACTTATTCAAGTGATTCAATATCCTATCGTATTAGCATATGCAATTACAATTCATAAATCTCAAGGTATGACATATCAATCACTAGCTTGTGACTTAAGTGAAACATTTGAAAATGGACAAAGTTATGTTGCATTATCTCGCTGTAGTTCATTAGAAGGACTGCATTTATTAAATCCACTAAATGGTAGAGAGATAAGAACTAATAGAGATGTTGTTGAATTTTATAAACGAATAACAAAATAATAATCAATTAATAAATTCAAAATAGAGGTATAAAATGGATAAATTCTATAAATGCGATTTACATGTACATTCTAGTTCTTGTTATAGTAGAAATTATAGCGAAATTGATTTTTTAAATAAACTCAAACAATCAGATTTAGAAGTGATATCAATTACCGACCATAATGTTATTGATGTTGAATTATATAGAAACATAAAATTAAAACTTAAGCATATTAAGTTAATTGGTGGAGTTGAACTAAACTTAAGATTGAGTGATGAAATAATAGCTAAGTATCAACTTAAACCGAAAATAAACTACTTTCATGCAATCGTTTTGTTTGATTATGAGGATATAGATCAAATATGGAGTATTTTAAAAAGTATATTAATAGATCTGAAAATTGATGTAAAAAAAACTAGTGTAAAAGAAATTTCTAGACAGACAGAAGGTATATCTATTGATTTTGAAATTTTGCAAAATAAACTAAAAGATTACGAATATATTTTGTCTTTTCACGAAGGCAAGTCTGATAGAAATTTATCCGATTATTTAGATAATAAATCTAAAGAGAATCAATTATTTAAACAAAAATTATTTTATTATAATCAAAAATATGTAATGGAAGGTAACAAAGAAAAGTCGCAAAGAGTTTTTGATTATTTTAAAGAAAATTTGGAAACGCTTGTTGCTAGAGTGTATTTTTCAGATGTACAAGAATTGAAAGATATCGGTGAAAAATTCACATGGATTAATTTTGATGGATCATTTAAATCATTAGTTTTACCTCTGTCTGATCCGGAAGTTAGAATTTTTACTTCCGAAGAACTTTTTGTGAATCCCCAACTCAATAACAAAGATTACTTGGAAAAAATACGTTTCACTTTGAAAAACGCTAAAACAGGAGATAATGTAGTTCGTGAATTGGAGTTTTCCCCAGCTTATAATGGAATAATCGGATCTAGGGGTTCAGGTAAAACTATGCTTGGAAATATATTAGCAAATGAAGATCTGACTGTGTATGATGGATATAATACAATATCTAACATAGAGTACAAGATGTTTGGAAAAGATTATTTTTCATCTGCTCCGAAAAAGAGATATTTACAACAATCTACATTGTTAAATATATATAAAAATGGGAATATTAGCAAAATTGATTTCATTAACAGGTCATTTGAAAAAGTCAAAAGTAAAAAACTTAAAAAAATTGAAATAGATACTTTGACTGCATCTAAACTTCTTCAAATTGAAAATGATTATTTGTATGCAATGATTACTGAATATCAATCCGCGATTTTTGATGTGGAATTCATAAAAAAATCCGTTGAATTAGAATATCTAATCCCATTAACTAGTCACAACGATTATGTAAACGGAAAAAATGAAATTGACAAATTCAAAAATAATTTAAAAGCCCTGGATGAGCAATTGTCTGTAATAAATAAAATCACTTCAGGCATTATAGAATCCGATAAAATTTACAGTGAATTGGACAGTTTTAATAAATTGAAGATGAATTTCAAACAAAAAATCGAACAAAGTTTGAGTATTATGAAGACTGAACTTATTCAAATCAAAACAGATTTAAATGAATTTGATGAAACGTATATAAATATTAGAGATAAATCTATAAAAGAATTTATATTAATTGTAAAGGATTCAAATGCGCAGATAAACTCGACATCTCAAGATTATTTAGAACTTGAAAACCAGTATATAAAACAAATGTTAAACTTTACTAAATTTAGAATTCTTAATAGAAAAATTCATTCATATATAGACAACATATTAAAAGACATTAAAAGTGAAGCAGAGAGTGATCCAATAGCAATTAATGATTATAATATTAGAATTTCAACTTCTATTGACGTGATTAAAGATTACTTTACTATGTTATCAAGTGAAATAACAGGTATAAGTTTAGACACCTTAGATGAAAAATTCCTAAGGATTTACTTTAATAGTAATGATTATAAATTACTGGGTAAACTGTTTAACGGGACTAAATATAGAAGTGAAAAATTTCAGAATGTTAAACAGTATTTGGATACGCTATATCGAAACATAAAAAATTTTATAGATACTACGCATAATATACAACCTAAAATCTTTTACAATGATCGTGATTTAGAAGAATTATCACCGGGAAAAAAATCAGAGATTTTATTAGATATATTCTTGGAAAATGAAAAAATCAATAATGATGAAGATGACATAGTAATGATTCTATTAGATCAACCTGAAGATAATTTGGATACAAAAACAATTTCACAAAACTTAATTCATAAAATACGAGAATTAAAAAGAAATAAGCAAATTTTCGTTATAAGTCACTCGGCTTCTGTCATTATTAATGGTGATGCCGAACACATTATATATGCGTATGAAGAAAACAATATAATTAATTATATTCAAGGTAGAATAATTGACTCCCATATGAAGAAGTATATTGTTGAAACATTGGATGGCGGAGAAAAAAATCTAAAGATGAGATTAAATAAATATAATTTTAATTTTGAAGATTGGAGAAATAAATGATAACATATAAAGACGAAAATATCGTTTTCGAATATAATGGAACATTTATGAAGATAAATCAACCAGAGGACTATAAAACTTTTGTAATCTTTATAACTGATCCATTAAAGGATATAACCATTGAAATGTTTTCAATAGATAATAATGTTACAGATCCGAAAAGTATATCAATATTAGAGAACTTTCGTAAAGTAATTGAAAAGTTTATAAAAAAGAAAAGAGAATTGATGAGACAAATAGATAATAGTTCAGTTGAAGATTTGATTGAAAATAACAATAATGTTGTTGACATTATTAAGTAAAATAAATTGTAAACACATTTCAAACATAAAGAAAATGACATCAATTGACTTTTATATATATTTATATATACTAGATATGTCGAACTCCGAATCCATCGAGTGGGGGACCCAATTTTCTGGGGTGAATCATAATCTATTATGTAAGGACACCTTACTGTTCTGAACCCGTCAGCTAACCTCATAGGAGTCATTAAGGGATAACTATAATATATTTCTGAAGAGGTGGCAGAAGATGGATCAAATCTATTTACTCATCTTTAAAATCGGTATCGTTTTAGCTGTCGGTTTTATTGGTGCGATCATTGCCAGAAAACTTAAATTACCAAATGTTTCTGGTTATTTAGTTTTAGGCTTATTATTAGGACCTTCATTAGGTCTTATCTTCCCTGGTTTTGAAGGGTTAATTACAATTGAAGAGAATGAATCATTAAATTTCATTTCTCAAATCGCATTAGCATTTATTGCATTCTCAATTGGTGCAGAATTCAGCATTAAAGCAATTAAAAAAGTTGGTAAAGCAGTACTTGTTATGACAACAACCGAAGTTATCGGTGCAGTCTTAGTTGTTCTTGCTGTATTATTCTTCTTACCAAAACCAGAATCCATTATGCCAAACGGCTATAATCCATTTACAAATCAAAATATTGCCTTTGGTTTAATCTTAAGTGCTATGGCAGCTGCTACAGCACCTGCTGCAACACTAATGGTTATGAGACAATATAGAGCATATGGTCCAGTAACTAAAGCAGTACTTCCAATTACTGCACTAGATGATATCTATGGAATTGTTGTCTTTGGATTCTTTATCTCAATTGCTCAATCTTTAGTACCTGCTGGAGATATTCCACCAGTTTGGTTATCTATTGCTAAACCATTTATTGAAGTATTTGGTTCAATCTTAATTGGTTTAGTAGCTGGTTGGGTATTATCATTTATTGTTAATAAGTTTGATAAATTAAGAGATGATTTACAAGTGTTATCACTCGTTGCAGTATTCTTATCAGTTGGTGGATTAACTTTATTAAATGGTATTACAGAAGAATGGGGTATCTCATTCTCACCACTTTTAGCAAACATCATGATTGGTACAGCAATTGCCAACCTTGCTAAAAAACCTGAAAAGACATTTGGTGCAATTAATGACTTTGCAACACCATTCTATGTAATCTTCTTTACATTAGCTGGTGCTTCACTAGACTTAGCTATTTTAGGTTCAGACCCATTAATTCTTTTACTAGCTGGTGCATTCATCCTAGCTCGTGGATTTGGTAAATGGAGTGGTATTGCAGTTGGTGCGAATATGGTTAATGCTGAACCAACTGTTAAAAAGTACTTAGGTATTGCCTTACTTCCTCAAGGTGGGGTTTCAATTGGCTTACTAGCTATTGTCTTTACTCAAATGCCTCACATGTATAAAGAAATCTCAACAATCATCATGTTATCTATTCTAGTTTATGAAACATTAGGACCATTATTTGCTAAGTTTGCTATTGAAAAAGCTGGTGAAATCAATGGTTTAGATCGTTTAGAAGAAATCTCAAGCCTAGAAGGCATCGAAGGAGAATAAAATTATGCAAGTATTATTCTTAGTATTAAATGATTTATCATATCTAGATAAAGTTCTAGAAAAGTTTGTTGAATTAAAACTTCGTGGTGCAACTATCTTAGATTCTGAAGGTATGGCTCAAGCAATTATGAAAAACGAAGGTTTATTTGGTGCATTACTTGGTGGACCATTCGCAAAATCTTCAGTTACTCAAGGTAGTTCAAAAACAATCTTTACTGTTATTCCGGAAGAAGAAAAAGTGAAAGTTGTTGTTGAAGAAATTAGAAACCTAATTGGTGAGGCACACAAAAACGGTGCTGGCTTCATGTTCACCTTACCGGTATCTGGTATTTTCCCAATTAAATATAAAGAATAAATAAAATTGCTAAGGTATGAAAAGCTTAGATTATATCATTGATAATTTTGGAAACTTAAATTGATTAAGGGAAACCTTAATCTTTTTTTTAAAAATAAATATATAGGTGTTGACAACAAATTTTTCTTGAATATAATAATAATTGAAAATAGCACTCATACATAGAGAGTGCCAGAAGGAGGTATGAAAGAATGTTGAAGCCATTGAATGATTATGTGGTTTTATCATTTGAGAAAGAAGAAGAAAAGACCAAATCTGGTATCATTCTATCCACAGAGGAAAAGAACAATCAATCCTTTGGATTAGTGGTTGCTGTTGGGCCTAAAGTGGAAACCTTAAAATCAAATGATAAAGTCATATATCAAACCTATTCAGGTACAAAAACAAAAGTTGATGGTAAGGAATACTTACTAATCAAACAAGAAAACATCTTAGCCATATACGAATAAGTAAATATATATTATGTAAGGAGTGATTCTGATGAGTAAAGAAATTAGATATGGCTCATTTGCGAAAGAAAAGATTTTATCAGGAGTAAATAAACTTGCTGATACAGTAAAAATAACATTAGGACCTAAAGGTCGTAATGTCATCTTAGAAAAATCATATGGTTCACCTTTAATTACTAATGATGGTGTCTCAATTGCTAAAGAAATAGAACTTTCAGACCCATATGAAAATATGGGGGCTAAATTAGTCTATGAAGTAGCAAACAAAACTAACGATGAAGCAGGTGATGGTACAACTACAGCTACCGTCCTTGCTCAATCAATGATCCAAAAAGGATTTAAAGCAGTAGAATATGGTGCTAACCCAGTATTAGTTAGAGAAGGTATTCTACTTGCTGGAAAAGAAGTTGCTAAAAAGATTCTAGAAAAAACAAGACACATTGAAACTAAAGCAGATATTGAAAATGTCGCATCAGTTTCAGCAAACGACCGTGAAATTGGTCATATCATTGCCGATGCAATGGATAAAGTTACTAAAAATGGTGTTATCACAGTTGATGAATCTAAGGGATTTGAAACTGAGTTAGAAGTCGTTGAAGGCTTACAATTTGATAAAGGTTATGTATCACCATACTTTGTTTCAAATCGTGATACCATGTCAGTGGAATTTGAAGAACCATATATTCTAGTTACTGACCAAAAGATTTCAACTATTCAAGAAATCTTACCAGTTTTAGAAGAAGTGGTTAAAACCAACAAACCATTATTAATGATTGCGGAAGACTTTGAAAATGAAGTAATTTCAACCTTAGTTGTTAACAAACTAAGAGGAACTTTAAATGTCTTACCAGTTAAAGCGCCAGGTTTTGGTGATAAACAAAAAGAAATGCTATCAGACATTTCAATTGTCACAAATGCAACCTTCTTTACTAAAGACTTATCAATGAAAGTTAAGGATGCTAAACTAGAAAACCTAGGTTCAGTCTCTAAAGCTATTATTAAGAAGGATACAACAACACTTGTTGGTGGAAAAGGTTCTAAAGCGTCAATTGATGCAAGAATTGATGAATTAATGCATCAAGTTGAAACAGCTACATCTGAATATGATAAGAAACAAATTCAAGAACGCTTAGCTAAACTTACAGGTGGGGTTGCAATCATTAAAGTAGGGGCTGCTACTGAATCAGAATTAAAAGAAAAGAAACTAAGAATTGAAGATGCTCTAAATGCAACAAAAGCTGCTATTGCAGAAGGTATTGTTGTAGGTGGAGGTGCAATTCTAGTTGAAGTCTATGAAGACTTAAAAGATACCTTAAAACATGAAAATCAAGATATCTATAAAGATATAAGAGCAGTCATTGATTCACTTGTTGTTCCAATTTTTCAAATTGCAGAAAATGCTGGATTCGATGGACAATCAATAGTTGATTTACAAAAGAAACAAGAAAAAAACTTTGGCTTTGATGCTAAAGAAGGTAAATGGGTAAACTTAATTGAAGCAGGTATTATTGACCCAACAAGAGTAACAAGAAATGCAATATTAAATGCATCAAGTATTGCATCCTTATTAATAACAAGTGAAGCAGCTGTTATTGAAGTTAAAGAGAAACAAGCACCAGCTCCAATGATGGATGCTTATTAAGATTATAGAGAGGCCTATGTTAGGTCTCTTTTTTGTATGGTAAAATTTCAATATATGGGGGGGGATTAGTTTGGATGAAGTGTTGAAATTCCAAGAATTTTTCTATACAGCATATAACGATAATAATATTTGTGCTCAAAATAAAAAATCGCATCAAGAATTAATTAAATTATATAATGAAAAGTTTGTACATAAAATGATTCAATTTGATAGTCCAGATATAATTATAAAACTTGATAATAGAATTATTCTTCTTGAGTATTTTTCGTTTGATTCTAGCATAACGAATACTAAGGGAAGTACACAAAAGAGAAAACTAGCCATGATAGAATCTGAAATAGAAAGAGAAATTAAAGTCAAAGATAATGTATTCAAATCTGTTCCGATAAAGTCTGGTAGATCGTCTAAAAATTTTAAGTTAAATCTAATGAATATATTTTATGACCATCATAAAAAATATGAGACATATATACAGAATTTTTTATCTCAATCTAAAAATATTAATAATCACAAAATAGAATTTGGCTATGTTATCGAAAACTCCGGTTTCGGTGGTGATATTATTCCTAAAGGAACCAGTGGGTTTATATTAACACCTTTTTTAATTGAAGAATTCATGATTAATTTAGTAAAAGATAAAAATATAAAGCATATTTTTTATTTATACAAAACAAATAATAAAAATATTATTTATCTTTATAATAATTTTCGAAAATTACCTAACTTTAATTTCATTGATGTTAATAAGTTTGATTTTTTAAACATTGATTATCATTATTTTTCAAGTTTAATTAAGTTTTAGTTCAATTCCTTTGATTCTCAAACTATCTTGGGGTAAAATTTAGTTTGAACATCAAAAGGAGAGTTTTTATGAAAAACTTACAAATTCTACAAACAAAGAAACTACCAATTTTAATTCTATTGGTTGTTTTAGTTTTATCTTTATTTGTTTTATATACCCCAGGAGCTACCCCTTCTAATAATCAAAATAATTTCTCTGCAGTGCGTGCTCAAGAACATATTAAAGAGATTTCAAGAGAACCACATTCATATTATGAAAGAGAAGCACATGAAGATGTTAGACAATATTTACTAACAACTTTAACAGACTATTTAGGCGCTTCAAATGTGTTAGAGTACAACTACACCATAAATGAAGTTAAAGCAGAATTAAACGCTAATTATGCAGGTTCTGGTGCAGATGGTGTCATCTACCCAATTGAAAACGTAGTTGGTATCCTACCTGGTGTTAACCCTGAAGGTATTATGTTAGTTTCTCACTATGACTCAAGAGGACATGTTGGAAGAACTGGTGAACAAGGAAGAAGTTATGGTGCAATGGATGATGGATACGGCGTATCCACCATGTTAGAACTTGCTTATTTATTAAAAGATACAAATCCAACTAATAGTGTATACTTCTTATTCACAGATGCAGAAGAAGTTGGATTATATGGTGCCATTATGGCAACTGCTGATACTTCATTAATGGCAAATATCAGATTTGTCATTAATCTAGAATCTCGTGGTTCAACAGGTCCTGCATATATGTTTGAAACATCAGCTAATAACCATAAAGTTATTGATCTTTATAGAAAAGCAAATTTCCCAGTTACATATTCTATGGCAACTGCAGTTTATGAACTAATGCCTAACTATACAGACTTTACACCATTGATGGAAACCGGATTACCTGGTTTAAACTTTGCAGTACTTGCAGGACTTGATCATTACCATACACCACTTGATCGATATGAAGATATTGATATTACATCTGTTCAACATATGGGTTCACAAGTAGAACCAGTTGTAAGAGAATTTATCAGTGATGCTAAGTATATTGAAGATGGTTACTTTGATGCAAGTAGTAACCAAGTATTCTTTACAATTTTTGCAGGTGTGATGATTAACTATAGTTATGTATTTGCAGTCATACTTGCAGTATTAATACTTGTTTTATTTGGATTAGTTACGTTCTTGAAAGTTAAAGATAAGACTTTAACTAAAGAATTATTTACTAAAACACTTCCTAAAGGCTTACTACTGTTTGTCGTAATGTCAGTCGTTGGTATTCTTTATGGATATGTTGTAGCGTTCTTAGGTAAAGTTCCATTTAGTATCACATATACTAGAGTTTCATTAACTGAAATACCAACCTTATTACTCTTAATTGCATTAGCATTATTCATGGTAAAAAGATTTAAGAATACAAGTAATGAAACACTTTATATTGGTATAATGATTAATGTCTTATTAACATTACTTACAACCTTTACCTTAGAAGGTGCATCATTCTTATTTGGCTTTACTGCGTTATTTGGACTAGTTGCATACTTTGTAGATTACATTCCTAATAAATATGCTAAACAAGTTTTATTTGGATTATCATATGCGTTCATTTTATTTATGTTAATTCCAATTTTATATTCGTTCTATAATGCATTAACAGTAGGTGGAACTGTTGTTCTAACTGCATTACTAACTATTATTGGTTCAGTAGCATTACCAACTATTATTAAACAGTTTAAAACCGAATAATAACATTATTAGAAATTAAAAGATGTCACTGTTATAATGAAGGTGACATCTTTTTTATTTATAGTCTACTTGGAGGATACATGAAAAAAGTATTTACTATAATCTTTATACTTTTATTATCACTCACACTAACAGCTTGTGCTGATTTTAGTTTTGGATACTATAATTCAAATCCTCCACTTTATGAAGATTTTAAACTGCCTAATGCTCTATCATTTGATCAATATAAAAAATCATTGATTACAAAGTATGAAGATGTCAGTGAAGATGATTTAGATTATGCTTTAACTGCCAATATTAAGATTGATAATGAATTATATAATGTAGGTGGATTAGGAGATATGTTGATAGCACCTTCATATACTGGTAGTGGTGTAATCTTTTATGAAACTACTGAATTTTATTATGCCTTAACTAATCAACATGTTATTGATACTGAAGATGAATATCCTAACCAAAAAATCACAGTTATTGATTACTATAATCAAACATATGATGCAGCAATCTATCCGGGTTCTGTTGATGAAGATCTAGATATTGCTGTTATCGTGTTTGAAAAAAAAGAAGATAACACAGAGTTAGGTGTATTAAAATTAGTTGATGGAAATGTTCCAGTAATTACCAAAGTAATTGCTATTGGTAATCCAAATGGTAAAAGAAATGTAATTAGTAATGGATACATTGATGAATATAACTATACACTTGTAGAAGATAACAAAGGAGAAAATCAACTAAGTATCTTTAGAGCAATCATTCATACAGCTAAAATAGGACCAGGTTCATCTGGTGGTATGTTAATTGATTTTGATTTACAAATTGTTGGTATTAATTTTGCAGCAACAGATACTGAACCTTATTATTCATTTTCAATACCAAGTAAATTGATTATAGATCATATCAATCAATTTCTTGGAAATCAACAATAATTATCATAGTTTAAGTTAAATCTTTACTTTTATATATAAAACATAGATAATTTATATGCATGTTAGGAGTAAAGTTATATGACAATAACCGAATTAATTGAAAACGAATTAGAAGAAGATACATTAGAATTTGAAGTATACAATGAAGATGGCGAAGAAGTTGAAGTAGACTTCGACTTTACTGAAGTAAAAGAAGTTGTTTATTATAAAGTAGCTAGAATCATAATTAAAGATTGAATCGCGGTTTAGATTCAAATAAGACTTGTGAGGTATTCACAGGTCTTTTTAATTTTAAATATTTGTCTCAAAACATATTTACTTTGTCCCAAAAATAATATATAATTTGAGTAGGTGAAAAATATGAAGAAAAAGAATGTAATAAACTTAATTAAATACCATGCAGAAAAAAACGACATTCAATTCAAAAATGAAGCGTTTGAAATAGCGCGTTATTTTGATTCGGTAGGAGATAATGACATTGCTGAATATATCATGTCATTAGTTTCTGATGCTAATGTGTTTATACCTCAAAATTTAGAAATTAATTCTAGATTTTTAAGACAAATAGAAAGCAACAATGATCAATTACCTTTGCCGTCATTAATACTAGATGATATTAAAGGAATTATTAATGCTATCAATCATAAGATAGGAATGCACAAGTTTCTATTTGAAGGTGCACCAGGGACAGGAAAAACCGAATCTGTTAAGCAAATTGCTAGATTATTAAATCGAAGATTATTAATAGTTGATACCTCAGAACTTATTGATAGCCGATTAGGACAAACTGCTAAGAATATAGTAACAGTTTTTAATGAAATTAATAGGGTGCCATATCCAACGAATTTTATAGTTTTATTTGATGAGATTGATACGATTGCTTTAGATCGAATAAATTCTAATGATTTGAGAGAAATGGGGCGAGCAACATCGACTATTTTAAAGGAGTTAGATAAATTAAATGAAGGTGTAGTTTTAATTGCAACAACTAATTTATATGAACAATTTGATAAAGCATTACTCAGAAGATTTGACTCTGTTCTTAATTTCAATAGATATTCGAGAAAAGATCTAATTGATATAGCAGAGACTATATTAAATAGTTTTATTAATAAATTTGATAAAGTTAAAAAGGATGTAAGATTATTTAGAAAAATCATTAATCTTTATGAAACAATTCCGTATCCTGGTGATCTTAAAAATATAATTAAAACTTCATTAGGATTTAGTAATCCAACAATCGAATATGATTATTTAATTAGATTATTTAGTCATATAAAAGGTGATATAAATAATTACTCATTGAAAGAACTCTATGAAATGGATTTTACTGTAAGAGAAGTTGAAGCATTAACAGGGATATCAAGAAGCCAAGTTTCAAGAGAGTTGAAGGTGACTCAAAATGAATGATTTATTGCATATAAAGGGACCATTTGAACATAGAAGTAATCCAAGTAAGCCTGGTGCACCAACACTTGCTAGAAAGAACGTAGTTTCTATTGAACGATTGTTGAAATTGCAAAATGATTTATCTCACATTGCAAGTACTTTTGCTTACATGCAAAACAAAATTGTAAAAGATGTAATGGTGAGTGTATATTACAACAAGGTTGCTGCAAAAAGTAATAGAACAAGTGCTTTTTTTAAAAAAACTGGTCAATCATCTAATGATACAATTGTCGGTGCAAAGTATGGAGAAAATGGAAATCATATAATTACTCATTATGTTCCAATTGAATCAATCTATAAAGGGATTCAACAAATTGAGTATGCTGTTGAGATAGTGAGAAAACATTTCAATGATCCTGTAACATACTTGGAATTCAACAAACCAGAAAAATTTAATAGGATAATCTTTGATAATAAGAAGATATCTAAAAGTACATTTCAAAATTTAATTGTCGATGTATCATACATTGAAAAATTTGGAATAGAAAATGCAGAATTTACAACAGATAGAGATAGTGTAATAACATTTTATAGAACAGAATTAACATCAAAAGAAATATTAGAAAAAATTAATCTTAATATTGATCAAGCAAAAATATTAAACTCGACAACTGTTGTATTATCTAAAGACCAAATACAAATTTTAATCGACACGATTCCTCATTTGATTTCAATGGCAGTTGAAGATATATCTGAATATTCACCAAGTGACTTCAAAGAAAAACCATTTAATCAAACAATGTATATACCAGATCCTAATAATGAACCTATTATTGGTGTTATTGATACACAATTTGATACCAGCGTTTATTTTAGTAAATGGGTAGAATATGAAAAAATGATAAGTGATGACATAGAAGTACGAGAAATTGATAAAAAACACGGTACCAGAGTGACTTCAATTATTGTTGATGGACCCTCGCTAAATCCTAGTTTAGATGATGGTTGTGGTAGATTTAGAGTTAAACATTTTGGTGTAGCTCTTGCCGGGAGATTTAGTTCTACTTTGATTATGAGAAACATAAAAAAAATTGTTACAAATAACCCAAATATTAAAGTATGGAATTTATCACTTGGATCAAATACAGAGATTCATAGAAACTTTATATCGATAGAAGCTGAGACATTAGATCGTATTCAATACGAAAATGATGTGATATTTGTTATTGCAGGAACAAATGACCCGGATTTAACTATGAAAAAAATCGGATCACCAGCAGATTCAATTAATTCTATTGTTGTAAATTCGATAGATTTTAGAGGTAATTATACTGATTACTCAAGAACAGGTCCTGTCCTTGATTACTTTACAAAGCCAGACATTAGTTATTACGGTGGTACAAATATTGAACCACTAAAAGCAGTTGATTCCAGTGGAATTGTAAATGTTTATGGTACGTCATATTCTGCACCTTGGATTGCAAGAAAATTATGCTATTTAATTGAGATTTTAGGTTTTAATAGAGAAATTGCAAAAGCCTTACTCGTTGACTCAGCAATTGGATGGCATAATAATCCTAACCACATTGTTGGTCATGGGATCATACCGGTACACATAGAAGACATTGTTAAAACAAAAGATGATGAGATAAGATTTGTATTATCAGAAGTTGCTGAAATGTTTGATACATACAGTTATCGTTTCCCAATACCATTTCATAAAGAAACATACCCTTTTATAGCAAGAGCAACTTTATGTTATTTTCCAAAATGCTCTAGAAATCAAGGTGTTGACTACACTAATAATGAATTAGACATCTATTTTGGAAGAATAAACGATAAATTAAAAATTGCTTCAATCAATAAGAATAAGCAAAGTCTAGATGAGGGTCCAGTTACCGAAGAAACAAGTAGAAAAGAATTTGGAAAGTGGGACAACATTAAGCATTTGCGCGATAAAAATACACTGAATCCCAAAGGGAAACAAGTATATAATTCCAAATTGTGGGGTATGAAGGTTGTTACGAAGGATCGATTAGGTACAAAAGCTGATACCGGTATTCGATTTGGAGTAGTAGTAACTTTAAAAGAAATAAATGGTGTCAATAGAGTTGAAGACTTTATTCAAATGTTTAGTTTAAACGGTTGGATAGTTAATAGAATCAATGTTGAAAGCCGCATTGACATTTATGAAAAAGCTGAAGAAACAATCAAATTCGATTAATTATTGATTGATGTTGCAGCTTGGTTTATTTAAATAAAATCAAGCTGCAACTTTCAAAATATAATCGATTAAATATTATATCGGTTATGATGTTTTCCTAAAACATTATGATTTGAATTTGAATCAGGAATATGATTCAAACATTACATTAAATAGAAGGAGAAAAGACTAATGAACAAAAAGCAAACTTCTAAAGTAGTAGCTTCAAAAGCTTCAACTGTTCTAAGAGACGACAGATATAGTTCAAAAGCTAAGTCAATAGCTTGTAGTGCATTATCTCAAACAAAGTCATCAAATAAAAAAAAGTAGACTTTATATTGCTGTATAAAATCTACTAACTGCCCAAATTGATGTGGGCCTAACTCGTAAGCAATTATACCACATCAATTTCTCTTTTCAAAGGAAACACATATTTTCTTTAAACCTGTAAGAAGCAAGTATGATGTTTCAATCATGAAATATTTTTGATTCATTATTGGAATCAAGAAAGAGAGAAAGTATGAAAAATTCAAATGACAAATTAGCAATTATAGGTATTATTCTCATTGTATGTGGATCTATAGCTGTTTTATTCTCGATTCCACATATTGTAGATTTAGTATTATTTAAAATGCCATTTTTGACTTTTATAAATTATCATGCATTATCATATGCAACACTAGTTGCTGGATTACTATTGTTTTCATATGCAAAATCAAGATAATGGATAATTAAAAACAAAAGTTTTTTCACCTAGATTATCACTAGGTGTTTTTCTTTTACACTACAAAATTCACTAACCAAGGACTATCAATAAATATATTGCTAGGGTTATTACCTATTGATTCAATAATTCTGTTTCTATTTCTTTCACCTTCATCAACAGGATCTAATTTACTCCACTCTTTCATCAGTGAAACATCAATCTTACCAGAATTTCTCACCTCAGGATAAGTAACATACATATAGAGAAGAACTCTTGCTATATTGCCTTTCCATCTATCCTCAGGTTCATACATACCTTCTTCATATCCAAACATCATGTTACCTCTTTGAGTATTAATAACAGGATCTGCAGCATATAGATTATGAAGATCATTCACAAATGGTAATTCTTGATTATCAACTATTGCCCAGCTTCTAGCATAAACATGTTCAGTATTAGGTATTAGTGAAGTAGAATATCCATATAATACATACGTTCCATGAATAGCTCTTACTTGGGATACTTCATAAGTATTATGAGGTATCCCTTTTTCGTTTGCTGTTACGACTCTTAATTCAATAGATAGAAGTAATACCATAAGCAAGACTATAGAATAAGTAATCACTGTATATAAAATATTTGATTTATTAAAAAGAATTGTCTTTATGAACTTAAACTTCCTGTAATAATCAAATTTAAAGAAACTTAATGGAATTAATAGAAGAAATAAGAAATTACCATTTACTAAAGATGCTACTAGGCTAAATAGAAGTATACCTAGAATATAAACATCAAAGAATTTATAATCATGATCTTCTATATTTGATTCATGATATTCAGTAATTAATCCAATAATGAATAAACCACCAATTAAAAAATAAACCGAGATTAAAAACGAACCTAAGATAACAAATACTGTTATGTTAAGTAAGATGTTTTTAAACTCGGTTTTAAATTCTAAATCGTTACTAGTTATTAAACTCACTAAGTTAAATCCAATTAAAAAGATATACCAATAAGTAAATAACAAGGATAAGAATATAGTAAAGAGTAATATTCCAAAGTGTAATTGATGATATCTGTTTCTATATTCTTTTGCATCTATATCATATTTTGTTATGATATAAAAGTTTGCTGCAAGATACAAAAGAAGTAGAACAAGTGGTGTCCAAAAAGTTCTAAGTTCTAAAATTAATAAACTAAATATTGCTAGTGTGATAAATATCGAGTAAATAATAACATGGAGTAAGTTCTTATTTTCAACTTTATCAAACATCTATAAGATTACCTCACAAGTTTTAGCGTCGAAAATGAATGCATAATCTTAAATCCTGCATCCATATAAATATTTCTTGCTGGGTTTGTTCGTCCGGTAAATAGTGTCATATATTCTGCACCCATTTGTTGTAAATTATACACTAACATTTGAAAGAGTGCTTTTCCAAGACCTTTACCTCTATGGTCTTCATTTAATTCAATACCATAAAAGATACCACGTTTATCTTCTGCAATATGCATAGGTCCGGCAAAACCGATTTCTTTTTTGTTGTATAAAGCTGTTACAATTGGATAAGGGTTTTCACGGTTTAGGTTATTTAAAATCGCTTCACTAAAACTTCTCGAACCTAAACCTTCAGCAAATTCTTTTAATCCATAATGCACATCTTTATTATATAGAGTTACTTCATATCCTTCGTTCTTAACAACTTCTAAATTACTAACTACTGAATCCTTTAATTTAAACTCACTTAGGTCCATAAAGTAAGTATCTTCAATAGAGTGTTCAATAAAACCTAATGCTTGATAGAGATTATGTAGTTCACTACCAATTAATTCACCTTGGTAATTTGGATGGATATGCTTATGATCTACATACCAAGGCACACCAAATTTATGGAAGAAGTGTACCCAAATAGTTTTATTTGTTTCTTTGATTAATCTTTCTAATAAAATCTTTTTATTTTCAATTGGTCCTAAAACCATTTGAATATATATTCCTTTTTCAGAATCATCGCTATAAATGATTAAACCAGTAATTGAATTACCATCATGTGTGGTTTGATAGCGTTGATTTGAAATCATTCTTTCAAAATTGTTTTTATCCTGTAAAACATATCGTGTTTCTTTTATATTTTCTTTATAAAACGTATAGAGTGTATTTAGTGTGTGCGTCATGTTTTAAGTTTTCCTTTATAGTTTATTTTCTAATAAATATGCTTTTAGTTTTGGATCAGATGAGAATCCTCCAATAGAACCATCTGATTTTATGATTCTATGACATGGAACAAATAACATTACGGGATTCTTACCTACTGCATTTCCAACTGCTTGATAAGCTTTAGGGTTTCCAATGCGTTCTGCAATATCTTTATAACTTGCAGTTTCTCCTGGTTTAACCTTTCTTAGTTCTTCCCACACCTTTACTTCAAAAGGTGTACCTACTAAACTAAGTGGAACACTAGAGACATCTTTACCTTCAAAGAAACGTTTTAAGTAACCCTTATAACGTTTTTCTACTGCTTTATCTTCTCTAAAGGTTCCATGGTAATCAATAATATATGAGCTTTCATAAAGGCTTGTAATACCTTGATCATTAGCCTCAATCGTAAACTTCCATTCTTTATATTCAAAGAAGAATAGATAACGCCAATTAATCTCCTCATCCCAGTTGATATGTTTATTTATCATTATGTATTTCCCCTAACATATTTTCTGCAAATCATTTGCAAAAGTAATTTGAAGTGATATAATCTATTTGCAAATGATTCGCAAATGAGGTTTCACTATGAAAAAAATTGTAACATCTATATTTATTTTACTATCAATCTTCATATTCACAGCATGTCAAGAGGTAGAATCATACGATATTTTAACAACAAACTTTATTACCTATGATGTTGTAAAGTCAGTTGTTGGAGATGAATTAAAGGTTGGTGTGTTAACCGCGGTTAATCAAGACTACCATGATTATGAACCAACATCTAAAGACTTACTTAAAATTAAACAAACTAAATTACTTGTTATCTTAGGTTTTGAATATGAGACTTGGTTAAACAATGAAGAAGGTTTAGAAAACTTTATAAATCAAGATGCAGCATATATCAATCTATCATCATTTATAGAAGAAGTGCATGAAGAACATGAAGATGAAGATCACGATCATCATCATGGTGAACACTTCTGGACGAATCCAAAGACTTACTTGCATATCATTGATGAGGTTTACTTTTATTTAAGTGAAATGTTTCCAGAACTATCAGATTCATTTGAATTAAACTGGGATAGTTATACAACATTACTTACTGATACAAATGTTTCATTTCAATTGTACTTAAGAGATAACCCAATTGATGAAATATACTTTGTAGGACACAATGCCTTACAAGGATTTAGTGAGTTTTTCAATATTAGAATCACACCACTTGAAAATTCAATTAATCCACATAGTGATCCAACCAGTGAAGATGTCAATATATTCATTAAACTATTAAAAGATAAGAATGTAAAAATTGTCTTTACTGAAGAGTTTGTTAATGAAAGTTATGTAAACTTCATTAAAGAAGCTATACCATCGATTAAATTTTTAGAACTTCATGGCTATCATAAAGTATCGCTTGATGAATTTAATGAAGGTATTACATATATTGATTTACTATTAAGAAACATAGAAAACCTTAAAGAGGTACATAAATATGAATGATATAATTATTAGCTATGAAGATGTCTCTATACTCTATGGAACCCATGAAGTCATTAAACATTTATCATTTGATGTAAGAAGAGGTGACTTCTTAAATATTGTTGGTCCAAATGGCGCAGGTAAGACAACCTTAATTAAAAGTTTAATTGGTGAACTATCAGTTGATAGTGGAAAAATTACTAAGAATTGTCTAAGACTTGGCTATGTACCACAACGCCAAGAAATTAAAAGACATTTCCCACTAGCAGTATCTGAATTCTTATACACTGGCTTTGAAAATCAAAAACTAGTGATCTCTAAAGAAGATAAGGCATTAATGATTTCTTGGTTAGAGAAAATGAATTTAGAAACATCAATTATTCATAAGAAGATGAATCACTTATCTGGTGGTGAACTTCAACGTATTTACTTTATAAGAAGTTTAATTTCAAAACCAGATTTATTAATTCTAGATGAACCAGCAAGTGCACTTGATCCAAACTTTAGAGAGAAGTTTTACGATATCTTAAAAGAAATTAGAAAAGAAATGAATTTAACGATTATTCATATTACCCACGACTTAACCGATGTGATATTAAAAGACAGTTTAGTGATGTATATCGATAGAGACGTTAAGTTCTTTGGAGGGTTTGAAGATTTTAAAGCATTTGAACACGAGGGACATCATCATGGATAATTTATTCTTATTATTAGATATATTAAAAAATGGTATTTGGATTGTAATCTTCTTAGGTTTAACTGCTAGTATCCTTTCTCCATTTATTGTCTTAAATGAACAAAGCTTAATTGCAGATGGATTATCACATGTATCATTTACTGCACTAGCGATTGGATTATTTTTCATGGATGACCCTTATTATCTTGCCATCCCTATTGTTGCTATTGCGAGTATTTTAGTTAAATGGATTTCAACTAAAACTAAAATCCAAGGTGATGCTGCACTTGGTATGGTATCATCTGTTGGGTTTGCTATTGGTTTAATTGTGATTAAATTTTCAAACTCAAATATTAATTTAGAAAGTTTAATTTCAGGTAACCTTTGGCTTCGTACAACTCAAGATGTATTTTTAAGTTTAATTGTCTTCATACTTGTTGCAGGATTTATTCTTCTTAATTACCGTAAGATGATTTCATTAACTTATGATTTTACTTATTCTAAATTAAATGGTGTGAAATCAGAAGTACTATCTTATGTATTTGCTGTATTAACTGGTATCTTTGTTGTGGTGGGGGTTAGAAGTATTGGTGTCTTACTCATTTCATCATTATTAATCTTCCCTGTTGTTACATCAAACATTACTGCTAAAAACTTTAAATCATTAATTATAACAGGTATGGGATTAACTTTAGGTGTTGTCTTAGTTGGCGTTATTCTAGCACATTTCTTAAATTTACCCGCAGGAAGTATGATTGTTATTACCTATATGATATTATTCATCAGTATATCTTTAATAAAAAAATTAGTAAGGGGGCATATCTATGACTAAGCTTACCCAAAAAAGAGAAGCTATATATAATGCATTAAAATCTAGTGATGCACCAAAAAGTGCTGAACAAATAATTTCAATCTTAGGTAATAATTTAAATCTATCAACTGTTTATCGTGCACTTGATAAGTTTTATCAAGAAGGGATTGTTTCTAAAAATTATTTAGATAATACTGCCTTTTATTTTATTAATGAACATGATCATCATCACTTTATGATTTGTGAAGTATGCAAAGAAAAGTTTGAGATGGATTGTCATATTGATGAAATGATTCTTGAAATTGAAAAGAAATATGGATTTGTTGTTTCTAGACATGATTTAAACTTTTATGGTGTATGTAAGAACTGTAAAACAAATTAATTAAAAATATTAAGTGTAATCTCGTATTAAGGTTGCACTTTTTTATTTAGAAAAGTACTAAAAAACGTACGAAAATTTTTAAAGATAAATTGCTTTACAACCAAACACATATTTTTTATAATGAGAGTAGTATCAAATGTAACGTATAATCGACCAGATACATCGGTGTACATCGGTGGTCAAGTCTCTACCTAGGTGCCGAAATACCTAGACTACGTACATAGAAAAATTACTTTTTTCTTTTTATACGTATTTAGACTAAACCACGATGATCTCGTGGTTTTCTTTATGTTTGTTACAAAAAAATAAAAAGAGGAGAAATTAATGAAGAAACTCATTGTCTTAATTTTTGTAGGTATCATGTCACTAGTTTTAGTGGCTTGTGGATCTAACGATCCAGATAAGATTGTTGTTGCCTTTGTTCCATCAAATTCAGCAAGCGCGGTTATTACTCGTGCAACTGAACTTGAAGAACTCTTAGAAGCACAAGTTCCTGGCAAAGAATTTGAAGTTATTCTTGGTACAGACTATGACTCAGTTGTAGAAGGTATGTTAGCAGGAACCATTCATGTAGGGTTCTTAACTGGTCAACAATATGCAGCGGTCTCTACAGAGTATCCTGGTGATGTTGAAGTCATCTTAACATCTGTTAGAAAAGGATTCCAAGCACAGTTTGATGCATCTGGTAATTTAGTAAGTGAACAACAACTTTTAGCAAATATGCAAAGTCCTAATTATACTGCACAATTATCTGAAAAAAATGTTACTTTCTATCATTCAATTTTAATTGTTCCTAAAGATAGTAATATTAATTCCGTGGCTGACCTTGCTGGTAAGAATGTTGCTACTCAAGCCACAACTTCAGGTTCTGGTTTCGTATATCCTTCAGTCCTTCTTCATCAAAACAATCTGAAGTTTGTTTCAGGTACACCAAATGCTGCAAATGGTGAAGTTCAATATACAGTCGTATCAGGACATCCAAATGCTGCATTAGCTGTTTATAATGGTGACTTTGATGCAGCCTTTACATTCATGGATGCAAGAAGTAATTTAGTTTCAGAATATGCAGATATTTTTGAGAAGACTAAAGTCGTAGCTTTAACACCTGGTGTTTATAATGACACAATTTCAGTAATCAGTTCATTAAGTGCTACTTTAAAGACTCAAATTCAAGATGCATTCTTAGCAATCATTGAAACTGAAGAGGGTCTTGATATTCTATCAGTTTATTCTCATACTGGATATTTAAAATCAAAAGATGAAGATTATGCTGGTGAAAGAGAAGTTTACATATTTAAACGCGATAATTTAAGTTAAATAAATAAGTTTTTTGGAGGGATAGACATGATTAAGTTTGAAAATGTCTCAAAAGTTTACCCGAATGGTTTTAAAGCTTTAAAAGATATTAATCTTGAAATTCATGAAGGTGAATTTGTTGCAATCATTGGTCTATCTGGAGCAGGGAAATCTACTTTACTAAGAACGATTAATAAGATTCACGACATCACAAGTGGAAAACTTTATTTTGATCATGTTGATGTTTCAACGATTCATGGGAAAGATTTAAGAATCTTTAGAAGAAATATTGGAATGATTTTCCAATCATTTAATTTAGTAAAGCGAATGAGCGTGTTTAAAAATGTGTTAGCAGGTAGAGTGGCTTACCACTCTACCTTCAAAACACTTTTTGGTATATTCCCTAAAAGTGATCAAATCTTAGCATTAGAAGCACTGGATAAAATGGGGATTCTTGATAAAGCATTTGAAAGAGCAGATAGATTATCAGGTGGTCAGATGCAAAGAGTAGCCCTAGCAAGAGCGCTTGCTCAAGAACCAAAATTAATTCTTGCAGATGAACCGGTTGCATCACTTGACCCAATCACTACTTTATCTGTGATGGATGATTTTCAAAGAATTAATAAAGAATTTGGTATTACGATTATTACCAATATGCACCATGTCGATTTAGCATTAAAGTATGCCTCAAGAGTTATCGGTATTAAAGAAGGTAGAATTGTCTTTGATGGAAAGACAAGTGAAGTTACAGAAGCTGTATTAGAAAATATATATGGTAGAAAACTCACCAAGGATGAAGTGTTAGAAAAAGCTGAGGTGGTTTTATAGTGGCAAAATCTTATGTTTTACCAAATGGTAAAGTCATTAAAAAACCAACTAACTTAAATTGGGTTTATTTTCTTATTGTCCTTATCCTTTTTATCTATGCACTAACTTGGACACCAATTACTGTATATAATATTAAGTTTGATCGTTTCTTTACGTTAATTAGACAATTATTCACTCCACAAAACGGTAGAGATTGGGGTGATTATTTTAGTTATACAATTGAAATTTGGACACCATTTATGGAAACCATTAGAACTTCATTTGCAGGCACTGCAATAGGCGCAATTTTTGCCATACCAGTTGCATTAATTTCAGCAAATAATCTCATCAAAATTAAATGGATTAATGAAACAACTAAATTCATCCTTTCTTTAGTTAGAACGATGCCGATTGCTATTATTGCTGTTTTAGTTGCAGCGTTTATTGGTTTTGGTAATACAGCAGGTACCATTGCTGTATCAGTTTTTAGTTTTGGGATATTAGCTAAGATGATTTATGAATCTTTAGAAACAATTGATATGACACCACTAGAAGCACTTGATGCAACTGGTGCTACTACCTTACAAAAAATCCATACTGCAGTGATCCCTCAAGTAAAACCAATCCTCATTTCATACTTTATTTATGTGTTTGAAATAAATATTAGAGCATCTGTCATATTAGCTTATGTTGGTGCTGGTGGGATTGGACAAATTTTAAGAGAAAACTTAGGACCTCTTGAATGGTATAACCGTGATAAAGCTGGTTTAATTATCATTCTATTAACCTTGATGGTTGTCATTCTAAATTACTCTTCTAATGCAATTAGGAGGAAGTTACAATGACAGAAAATCAATTAAGTTTAAACACTAAATTAAAGCAAAAGCCAAAGACTTGGATCATTAATGGGACCATCACTTTACTCTTTTCATTATTCTTTGTTTATTCTATTAGTGATTCATCTATTAACTGGCGTTCAGTAGAGACCTTTATTACCAATTTCCCTAATACAATTAGAAGATTTTTGAATCCGGATTGGGATTGGCTATTTGGTTTAGAAATCTATAAGTTCAGTCAAAGTGTCATTTATTTTTCAATTGAAACATTAGCAATTGCTTTTGTTGGTACGATTATTGGTGCTATTTTAGCCCTTCCAATTGGTGTCCTTGCAAGTAAAAATATAACAGGGAATAAAACTTCAAAGGTGAGTGATTTTGTTTTAATCTTAATCAGAACATTTCCTGAAATTGTACTTGCTATTATTTTAATTGGACTCGTTGGTCCTGGGGCATTTGCTGGTGCAATCACAATTGGAATTCATTCTGTTGGTATGCTTGGAAAATTATATAGTGAAGCCATAGAAAATATGGATAAAGGCCCAATAGAGGCATTAGATGCAGTTGGTGCGACAACATTTCAAAAACTAAGATATGCAGTTGTACCTAATGTCATGCCTGATTTTCTATCCATCATTCTATATAGATTTGATATTAATATAAGAAGCAGTTTTATTCTAGGGTTTGTATTAGCTGGTGGACTAGGTGCACCAATATCTTATGCTTCAAGTGAAAGAAATTGGGAGGGTATTAGTGCAATCATTATAGCCATTATGGTTATGGTTTTATCTATCGAATATATCTCAACTAAACTTAGAAAAAAATTGGTTTAAATATTCATGTGTTAGATTATTTTTTTTTAGATAAAAGATATAGAAGTTGAATCAAGTTTAAATAACTAACAAATGATATCATTCCTAATCTCAATTCCTTTATTTATCATGGGTTTAATCTCAATGACATTTCCAAATGTGATCAATCAATTAATGATTAAAATAACTAAAAATAAGTATGATAAAAAGTATGAATCTAATTACGGATATGCTCTGTTTTATCAAGTAAATGGATTGATATTATTAATCCTTTCATATCTATTTATCATCTATCTCATCATTTAACAAAATAAACTCATCTTCTAAAGAAAGATGAGTTTTTATATTATACGTTGTATAATAAGACATATTAGGAGGATTTATATGAAACTATTAGAACCCATTACAATTAAAAACTTAAACTTAAAAAACAGAGTGGTGATGCCTCCAATGTGTATGTATAGCGTGGATAAAGAAGATGGTATCGCAACAGACTTTCATTACACACATTATACAACCCGTGCAATCGGTGGTGTAGGTTACATCGTTATTGAATCAACAGCAGTTATGCCAAATGGTAGAATCTCTATGAATGATTTAGGTTTATGGAGTGATGATCAAATTGATGGCTTAAAACGTATTGTTGATGGTGTACATCAATATGGTACTAAAATAGGTATTCAAATAAATCATGCAGGTAGAAAAGCTAGGGTTAATGAACAAATTGTGTCTGTTACCGATGAACCATTTTTAGATACATATCAAAAACCACATATCTTAACAATTGAAGAAATAAAAGAAATCATAAAAGCATTTGGAAAAGCGGCAGAGCGTGCTAATAAAGCAGGATTTGATGCATTAGAAATCCATGCTGCACATGGATATTTAATTAACCAGTTTTTATCACCTCTAACTAATCAAAGAACGGATTCATATAAAGATGGTTCAAACTTCTTAAAAGAAGTCATTGATGAAATAAAGAAATACTGGCCAAGTGATAAAGTACTACAAATTAGAATTAGTGCTTACGAATATAGTGAGTTGGGGTTAACACCTTATGATTTAGCAGCAATTATCAATCACGTTAAAAAAGACTTGGATTTGGTTCACGTCTCAAGTGGTGGTGTCATCCCAGTTCAAGTAAATGACTATCCAGGTTATCAAGTAGATTTTGCAAGAATCATTAAAGAAGAAACGAATCTTCCAGTGATTGCTGGTGGGCAATTAGATGATTTTGAGGATGCTAATAAACTTTCAGAAGACTTAGATATCGATATGATCTACTTTGGAAGAAAACTACTAAAAGAACCAACATTCTTGTTTAAATTTGATAAGAATTTAGTACCTAAACAATACGTAAGAATTGCTCAATTAAAAACTAAAGAATAAAAAAATATAGAAGTAGATGGATATCATCTACTTTTTTAATTCATCATTTAAGTCATACAAAATATTTTTTGTTAAACTATAAGTGGTGAATTTAATTCGTCCAAAGGGGATAATTTAATATGAATATAGGGTGTGTCAAAGAGATTAAAAACAATGAAAACAGAGTTGGTTTAACACCTCAATCAGTATCATCTTATGTAAAAGCAGGGCACCATGTTTTAATTGAAAAAGGTGCAGGTCTTGGTTCTGGATTTAAAGATACTGATTATAAAAAAGCAGGTGCCATCATCGTTTTGGATGCAGCTGATATTTGGAAAAAAGTCGATATGATGATTAAAGTTAAAGAACCAATAAAGTCTGAATATAAGTATTTTAGAAAAGGGTTATTAATTTATACTTATCTACATTTAGCAGCTGACTTACCACTTGTTAAAGCTTTATTAAAAAGTGGTGTAAATAGTGTTGCTTATGAAACCATTAAAGATGAAACTGGACTTCCTTGTCTAAGACCAATGAGTGAAGTTGCTGGTAAACTTTCTATTTTAGAAGGTGCTAGATTCTTATATAAGAGTAATCATGGGGTTGGATTACTCATATCTGGTGTAACTGGTGTAAACCCGGCTAAAGTTTTAATTATTGGTGGTGGCGTTGTAGGTCGTGCTGCCTTATCTCAAGCCTATGGTCTTGGTGCAGAGGTAACAGTTCTTGATATTAATCCAAAAACACTAGAAACATTAAAAGAAAAATATCCAAATATTAAGACTGATGTATCTAATGAAGAAAACTTAATTAAACATTTAAGTGATTCAGAAATCATTGTCTCAAGTGTTTTACTACCTGGTGCTAAAGCTCCAAAATTAATTAAAAAATCATATTATCGTCATATGAAAAAAGGTGCAATCATCGTCGATGTTGCAATCGATCAAGGTGGAAGTACTGAAAGCTCACATCCAACAACCCACCAAGAACCAGTATTTACTGTTAATGGTATTATTCATTACTGTGTTGCTAATATGCCTGGAATTGTGCCTAAGACTTCAACCATTGCATTAAATCATGCAACTTTGAAATTTGGTTTAGAACTTGCGAATAAAGGTTTAGAAAAAGCAGTTAAGGAATCTGGTGCATTGAGACATGGGTTAAACACTTATGAAGGGAAATTAGTGATTAAAGAAGTAGCGGATGCTTTTGAATTACCTCATACGATATTAGAAGTATAATTGAAACTTAAAAAGAACTTTATTTATGTTTTTATCATTAGAGTTCTTTTTTATTTACTCAAATTGGTAACGTTGTCATATTCTTTATTAAAATGCTTGACATCTTAAAACATTAGATATATTATATGTGTGAATGATAGCGTTTACTTTGATAAAAAAATAACAAAACGCTTAATATTTTATAGTAATATGGCAACGTTGCCACATCGAATCATAAATACAAAAATAAAGGAAATCATAAATGGTTATACCTTAATTATTAAAGTCATAGTGGCAACGTTGCCACTAAAAATAAGAAAAGAAGAGGAAAATATGGCAAAACAGAATATTTTTTATCAACCAAATGAAGGGTTTATAGCAGATATCATCCCGTTTTATGAAAATGGAGAATTTAAACTTTTCTATTTACATGATTATCGTGATAGAGAGCTTCATGGTGAGGGTACACCATGGTATTTGGTTACGACAAAGGACTTTACTTCATATAAAGAATTAGGTGAAGTTATACCTCGTGGAAGCATTGATGAACAAGATTTATATATTTTTACTGGTTCTGTATTTAAAAAAGAAGATACTTATCATATTTTCTATACTGGTCATAATCCACACTTTGATGTTGAAGGCAAAAAAGTTCAAGCAATTATGCATGCAGTGAGTCATGATTTAGTACACTGGACAAAAATTAAAGAAGATACATTTTATTCTGAAGGTATTGATTTTGAATTACATGATTGGCGTGATCCATTCGTTTTTGAATTTAAAGGCGAATATAAAATGGTAATTACTGCAAGAACTAAAAATACCCATAAAACAAGATCAGGTGTAACTATTCTCTATAAATCAGACGACTTAGTTAAATGGACATTTGATGAAGTCATTTGGATGCCATCTGCATACTATGCGCATGAATGTCCTGATATTTTCAAAATTAATGGTAAATGGTATTTAATCTACTCTGAATTTACTGATCAATGCTTAACAAGATATGTCGTTTCAGATTCATTACATGGCCCATGGAAAGCTCTAAAGAACGATGCTTTTGATGGTCGTGCCTTCTATGCAGCTAAAAGTATAACAAATGATAAGAATGAACGATTCTTATTTGGATGGAACCCTACCAAGCATGAAGAAAATGATAAAAACTTCTGGCATTGGGGCGGTAGCTTAGAAGTACATAAGATTGATCAAGATAAAGATGGTTCACTTAATGTAAGTTTACCTACATCAATTGAAAACATGTTTGAAACAGAACTTGAATACGATAAAGTTATTATTCAATCAAAAGATAAACTTAAGTCATTTTTAGTTAAAGACGAAGTTGATGAATCATACATGCTTACCTTTAAATTTAAAACAGATGATGCATATCAAATTGGTGTAATGCTACGACATGACCATAAAGAAGATTTTGCATACGCATACTTCATGGATTATGCGAAAGATAAATTATCATTTGATAACTTACCAGTTGAGGCTTGGAGTTTCAATAACTTTAGAAACGTATATAGAAATTATCGATTTAAAACAAATCACGAACATGAAGTGAAAATCATTGTAGAAAAAGATATTTGTATTTGTTATGTCGATAACAAAATTGCTTTATCTTCAAGAATGTATCAAAAAGGTGGAAGTGGTTTATCACTATTCATCAAACATGGTGATGTCGAATTTAAAAATGTCCAATATAAAAAATTGAAAAAGGAGAATGAAGTATGAAATTAATGAAAAGATTTTATCTGCTCACTATGCTTTTAGCACTATCAACAATCTTACTTGCTTGTGGTGAAAATAGTTTATTCAATAGTGAGAAAACCTTTAAAATTATCTCTTCTTGGGAGAGAAACGGGATTGTTAATCACTATAATGGAGGAACTGACATTGGTCCATTAAACTGGTTTTCAGTCGAAGGTCTTTATACATACGTTAGATCAACAGATGAAATTGTTCCACAATTAGCAGATGGTCCAATGGATCACATTAGTGACACAGAAACTATCATTAAGATTAAAGAAAATGCTAAATGGCACAATGGTGATGATTTTGTCGCTCAAGACGTTATTGCATACTATTATTTAAATCACACAGTAGCTACTAACTATATGATGTCTATTGATAAAATTGACGATAAAACTGTAAAAATTGTTTGGAATCCAAACAGATTACCAGTTAATAGCGTTAAAGAATTATTAATTGCTCAAGATAGAAATGGTACAGTTCAATATAACGAATTTAAAACTTATGCAGATATAGCAATTAGAATCGTTAATGAAAGTCCATCAATTCCTGATGACTCAACAACTTGGGGTGCATTCAATAAATTCTCAACAGGATCTCAAATTGCTGAATTACAAGCAAACACAGCAGCATATAGAGCACATAATCCATCATGGTTTGTAGCAACAGGTCCATTTAAACTTCAAAAAGTTACACCTACTCAAATGATTATGGTTAAGAATAAACAACACTGGGCAGCTGACTTAGTTGAGTTTGATACAGTTGAAGTTTATTCATCAAGTGATCTAAACCAAACATATAACATGCTAGCAAACGGAACAATCCACTATCAAGATGGATTAGCACCAATTGATACTTTAAATGCAATCTTAAATCAAAATCAGAACTTAGTTCACTTAAAGATGTTTGACCCAGGTGCGATTGGTATTATCTTCAACTTAGAAAAAGATTATTGGACAGATAAAGTTAGAGAAGCTTTCCAATACATCTTTAATAGAGAAGAGATTAAAAATGCTGGTAACCCATATGCGATTACTTCATATAAATCAATTCTAGGTATGGCACCATCAGAAGCAGAAAGATGGACTGGGGATTATTACCAAGATATTACTAACTATTCATTTAATCAACAAAAAGCAACACAATTATTAGAAGAAGCTGGTTGGACAAAAGTTAACAACAAGTGGCATAGAAATGGTGAACCAATCAAACTTTATATGGGGGTTGACCAAAACCATCCAGGACAATCAGCATCAGCTGAGGCTGCACAAGCAGCACTTAATGGCTTTGGTATCGATACTGTATTAATTAAAACAGATGGTTCAAACCTTTATGCAAATGGTACTGCTGAAGATAGTTCATATGATTTAGTTGTTCACTGGACTGACTTAAATATGAGTTTCTCATATCCAACGGGTTCATTGAAACAATTTGCTGATGTCTATAGCAGATATGCGCATATTCCAAGATTCCCAGCTGACATGATTGGTGATGATGGTCAAATTTCACCATTATCAAATCGTATTAACTTAGTCGTTGATGATCTTAAAAACCCTGGTGGTAAAATTCAATTTTCAGAAGTTGTAGATATCTTATATTCACTTCCTGAAGATCGATTAGAAGATACTATCGGGTCACTTATTGTAGGTATTTCTAAGATGAACATTGGTGTTCAATTCTATCAAAACGTTACAGGTAGTTTCATTGATGTCAGTATGATTGACGGTGTTCCACTAGAGTCTTACTGGAGTGTTGACCGTAACGTAACTTATGTACCAGGTGTAAATACTGAGGATTTCTTCTTAGTTGCTAAGACAAATTTACACTATGCTAACTCAACAGTATTTGTTACAGGTATTTATAAACCAACAAAAGAAAAATAGAATGGAGTGAATTATGAATAATAATTCTAATCAGGCTAAAAAACCAATTCAAGTAATGAATAAAATAGCCAACTTTTTATACAAATATCGATTTTTATTCGTTAAATTAGGCGTTGCATTGATTACTGTATTTCTTGCAACCATACTGATTTTCTTTGTCTTGAGGTTAATTCCTGGGGATATTATTCACAACTATGCACTCAATTTAGCTAGTCAGCGAAATATTCCTTATGAAGAAGCTAGAAGACTAGCAGTTATGATGTTAAATTATGATCCAAACGAAAATATCTTCCTGCAATTTGCAAGATATTTCGGTGGAATCATGAGAGGTGAACTTGGACGAAGTTTGTATACTGAAGCAATAACTGCCAACCTAATTATTAAAAACCTACTCCCGTGGACATTATTTATTGCTTCAGTTTCACTCTTAATTAGCTTCTTAATCGGAACTAAGATGGGAGCTTCAATGGCAAGAAAAAGAGATGGTAAGAAACATAAAGTGTATTTCTCATTTATTGTTGTTTCGACATCTATACCAGATTATTTAATCGGGTTATTACTTGTTTCAATCTTTGCATATCGTTTTGGATTATTCCCACCTTCTGGGAACTACGATATTAAATTTGATCCAGGCTTAAATATTGGTTTCATCTTAAGTGTCTTACATCATGCATTCTTACCTGTACTAGCTTATGTCATATCTCAAATAGGTTCATGGGCAATGCTCATGAGAGGTAGTGCAATTGGTGTATTAGGTGAAGACTATATCATGGCAGCCAGAGCCCGTGGAGTTTCTGAAAGAGTTATTGCTAAAAAATATTTACATAAAAATGCATTACTTCCTTTAATTACATCGATGGCAGTATCCTTTGGTATCTTATTCGGTGGTGCACCATTGATGGAAAGTATCTTTAACTATCCAGGGATTGGTTCAGAATTATCAGCAAGAATTGGTTCAAGAGATTTCTTTGTTGTACAGGGGATTCTCTTCTTCACCAGTGTCATGGTAATTATTGTTAATTTAATCGCTGATTCAATTTACTCATTTATTGACCCAAGAATTAGGAGGGATTCAGAATGACAAATCAAAATGCACAAACTCCTAAATTCCCTGAATTTATGTCAAACCTCAAAAAGTTTTTATTAAGCATTTGGTCAAAAATCAAACAAATGTTCCAAAGTATTTATAGTAATAAACAAACAGCCATAGGCTTTACCATTCTTGCAGTATTTGTCTTACTAGCCATCTTTGGACCAATGATTTTCCCTTATGATCAAGCAACCAATTGGGAAAATAGATATGCACCAATATCATTAGAACATTGGTTAGGAACCGATGAACTTGGAAGAGATATATTTAGACAATTAATCTTTGGTGCAGGTAATGTATTATCAATTGCCTTACTCACAGCCATCTTTACAGTCTGTATTGGTGTGACACTGGGAATTATTTCCGGTTTTGCTGGTGGTACGGTAGATAAAATCATTCAAGGTATTACGAATTTATTCTTAACTATTCCAAGCTTTCCAATTCTCTTATTATTAGCACAGCTTATTACAATTGAAGATGCATTAACGTTTGCTTTAGTATTAAGTATTTGGAACTGGGCTGGATTATGTCGTGCCATTAGAGCCCAAATCATGAGTTTAAAAGAACGTGACTTTATTCAAATATGTAAAGTCATGAATATGAGTCAAACCCATATTATTTTTAAAGAGTTACTACCTAATATTTATTCATATGTCATCGTTAACTTTGTTATGATTATGAAATCAGCAATTACAGGTAGTGTTGGGATTATGATGTTAGGTCTAGCAGCATTTGAACCTTCAAACTGGGGTGCTATGATTCATAGAGCCCGTGTTCAAGGGTTAATTAACCCAGATGCTCTAGCATTCTTATTAAAACCATTAGTAGCAGTTGTTTTATTCCAAGTTGGTGCATTATTATTTGCCAATGGATTAGATGAACTCTTAAATCCTAGATTGAAGGTGAACTAACTATGAATGAAAACATCATTGAAATGAGAAATATTACAATCGAATATTTCATGAAGAAATATACACTTTGTGCAGTTGATAATGTTGACTTTGATATTAAAAGAGGAACAATTACTGCTCTAGTCGGAGAATCAGGCAGTGGTAAAACAACACTAGCTAATGCTATTCTTCAAAATATTAGTAGTCCTGGTAAACTTTCAAACGGTTCAGTTACAATGCACACTAAGGATGAAAGTATAAGAATCGATGAACTGGATTATCACGGTATTAAAGATTTTAGATGGTCAAAAGTATCGATGGTGTTCCAAGCATCTCAAAACACATTAAATCCAGTTATGACAATCTTTGATCAGTTCTATGAAACAGCAATCGAACATCAACCACACTTATCAAAAAGTGATGTCGAAAAAAGAACAATCGAAGTATTAAAATATGTCAAACTTGACTATGAAAGAGTATTAAATTCATATCCACATGAATTATCAGGTGGTATGAAACAAAGAGTAATGATTGCATTTAGTTTATTGTTAGAACCAGAACTCATCATTCTAGATGAACCAACAACAGCACTTGACGTTATTACTCAAGATTATATTTTCAAAATCTTAAGAAGAATTAATAAAGAATTAGGTATCACCATGTTACTAATGACCCATGATATTGCTATTGTAGCAAAATATGCAAATTATGTTGGTGTCATGTATAACGGTAAACTGGTGGAATACGGAACAACATTTGATGTCTTTAAAAAGAGTCAACATGCATATACAAGAAGACTTATTGAGTCTACACCATCACTTATCGGTGATGTTAAAGACTTTAAAATTTATGATGAATTACCAATTGATTTAAGTAGACTAAAACCAAAAACTAAGTAGGTGCCAACAATGGAAGAATTAATGAGACTTGATGATATAAACATGATATTCACTAAAAAGAGTGGTTTTATGAGTAAAAATAAAACCTTTCAAGCATTGAAAAATGTCAATTTAACAATTAACAAAGGTGAGATCATAGCTGTTGTTGGCGAGTCTGGCAGTGGTAAAACAACGATTGGACGTATTATTACAGGTTTAATTAAACCAACCAGTGGTGAACTTTATTATGAAGGTAAGAGATTTACCGGCATGATTAATAAAAAAGTTCACAACAGTAATATTCAGTTTATTCAACAAGATTCATATGCAGCATTAAACCCAGTTAAAACAATTTATCAAAGTTTATACGCACCAATTAAAACATATAATAAACGAATGACAAAAGCTGAAATTGATGAAAAGATTGTAGATTTAATGGGACTAATAGGATTAGTCCCAGTCGATCGATTCTTAGATAAATTTCCTCACCAATTATCAGGTGGGCAAAGACAACGTGTTTTAATGGCAAGAGCAATTTCACTAAATCCTAAAATCATTGTGGCAGATGAACCGGTAAGTATGATTGACGTTTCATTAAGATTATCAATTTTAAACTTAATGAATACTTTAAATAAAAAAATGGGTGTCACATTTATTTATATAACCCATGACTTAGCAACCGCTAGATTCATCGCTCAAGAAGGTAGAATCGTTGTTATGTATAAGGGTGAAGTTGTTGAAACTGGTAATATTGAAATTATTTTAAAAAATCCGCAACACAATTATACAAAAGCATTAATTCGTGCAGTACCAATACCTGATCCAACACTCAATACATTTGATGATATTGAAATTGAAGGGGAATCTTATTGATGAACAGTTTAGTTCTTAGATTATCAATTGCATTTGGTTTACTATCTTTATTCTTTATTCTGTGGGTAGATATGTTTTCTGCTGAATGGTACATTTCAGTTTTTTCACTTCTTACTAATTTAACTCTATTAATCGTTTCTTTTAAAAGAATTAAAGGGGAAATGAAAAAATGAGTCCATTTCAAATTGATTTAAAGAAATTAGTGAAGATAAATGATCTGCACCATGTGCTAGAAACACCTATCGGTGATGTACACCCATATTATTATGATCAAAAACTTTATATGTTCTATCTAAAAACAAATGGAAAGTATTCATCAGCACTACTAAGAAGTAATGATTTATCAACATTTGAAAAAGTAGAGATTATAAATAATCCTAATAACCCATCAAATACTGAATATTTCGTACTAGCTATTACTAAATATCATGATCTGTTTTATACATTTTATGGTGCTGGTACATATATTGGTAGTTCTAAGAGTAAAGACTTAATTCATTGGGAAAAAGGTGATATTGATATTCCAATTAATGGATATCAATCATCTAGAGACCCATTTGTATTCTTTAATAAGGATATAAATAAATATCAAATGATAGCAACCACTTATGTAAAACATGATGATGCTGTCATGGACTGTTTAATCTCTATAACAACATCTAAAACTGAAAAGTTAGATGTTTGGGAAGAAACCAGTAAAGAACTTATTCGATATAAAGATGGTTATCATGGTGAACCAGAAGTTGCTCAGTTTATCAAATTTGATAACCGTTGGTACTTATTCGTAAGTTTAGCTAGAAGAACAGATCATCATGTCGGTGGCTTAACTTATTATATCGGTGAAGAAAATAAAGACATTCTTGAACAAGACTGGCAAACAAAGACTGAACATATGTTAGATGGAGAAGACTTATGCGCAGCCCAAGTTGAAGTCTTTAACAATCATAATTTAGTTTATGGTTGGATTCCACTACAACATAGTGGAAATCATTGGGGTGGTGCCTTAAGTATACCTAGAGAAATCTATGTTGGAACAGAAGGTAAGTTATATATTAAGAAATCACCACTGCTTAACAAATTTTCAGAAGTTAAAGTATTTGAAAAGAATAATTTTAATGAACCAACAAAAATCAATTTAAAAACGGATAAAACACACATCAACATCAAAAATCAATTAAGTGAATTAACATTAAGATTCGAAAAATCAAATGTTAAGTTAACAATTGATCAAAATGAACTAAAAATCATGCATGATGAAAAAGTGTTTTCTAAAACAAGGGTAGAAGACGTAACTGAAATTAACTTAGAAATTATTATTCATGAAGATATCATTGAGTGTTTTCTAAATGACAAATACAGTTTGGCAGCAAGAATTGATTCAAGGTTGAAAGATGATTATTTAATCCTTAATGAAGATCGTCAGATGTTTAAATTTATAGAAGTATTGGAGTTAGAGTAAATGATAAAACTACAAAAAAGAGTTTACTTAGTATTTCTAATAGCTTTATATTCAATTTTATTGATTAGCTGTCAAGAAGAAGAATTTGAGGAATATATTCCGGAGGAAAAAGAATTGATTGATGTTGATTTTTCAAAAGTTCAAAACTTCATGTATAGAAGAGATTCAAAAGGTGCAATCGCTGATATCATTCCATACTATTACAATAATCAATATTATTTGTATTATCTATATGATCATCGCGGTGTATTACCTGGTGAAGGTGTACCTTGGAATTTATTAACAACAACTAACTTTGTAAACTATGAAGGTCATGGTGAAGTATTATCACGAGGGTCTTCAACAGATCCTGATCTATATGTTTTTACAGGATCAGTCATTACTAAAGATGAAACACATCATATTTTCTATACTGGTCATAATCCCCATATTGGTAAACAAGCTATTATGCATGCAACAAGTACGGATTTAATCAATTGGGAAAAAGATCCAGAATTTACTTTCTATGCAGATACTAGATATTATCAAGATGTTGACTTTAGAGATCCATTTGTATTTTATAATCCAGATGATCAAATGTATTGGATGATTATCTCAGCCAAATACAAACAAGCATTAGGTTCAGCATCACTAGCATTATATAAATCTAGTGATTTAATGAATTGGACCATTGAACCTGAACCATTCTTTCAAACCAATCAAATTCATTTTATTGAATGTGCTGACTTATTCAAAATCGGTGATTGGTGGTATTTAATTTATTCAGATTTTGCTGCAACTAGATATGTTAAATCAAAAAGTTTAACTGGCCCTTGGATTACACCGGTCAATACTCAATTAGATGGTAGAGGGTACTATGCTGCCAAAAGTTTTGCAGATGATAAAAATAGATATTTATTTGGTTGGATTCCGACTAAATCAAATGGTGTTGATAATGGACAAGTTAACTGGGGTGGAAACTTAATGGTTCACAAGTTAACTCAAGATGAAAACGGGGATTTAAACGTCAGTATGACAGAAGGTGGATATTCTGCCTTCCAAGACTTAATTTATACCGGTGATGTCATCTCATTATCAAATAAAGACAATCGAAATGAAATTGAAATTATAGATCAAAGTTTACCTAGTAGTTATAGATTATCTGCCACGTTAGAAGTTAGCGGAAATAATGTTTCATTTGGTGTCTTACCTAAAGCAATTGATGAAACAACAGATGCTTATGGTTATGTTTTTGACCACCAAACAAATGGCCTAAACTTTGGCTATGTCAATAAGTTCCAAACTAACTTTAGTTTCTTTAATGGCTTATTTAACACATTAGAACGTATAAAAACAAAGAAGTATTACATTGATGTATTGGTTGAAAACGAAACTTTATCACTATATGTTAACAACAAAATAGCATTATCTGCTAGAATGTATGATTTAACGGGAGATAAAATTGGTTTCTTTGTAAACAACGGTAATCTAACTGTTAGAGATTTAAAAGTTTATAGTTACGGTGCATCAAAATAAAATAAATTAAAAAGGAGGTGTGATATGAAAAAGTTTTTATCTTTAATCATTCTATTTACCTTGGGCATTATCGTTGTTGGCTGTGACGTTAAAAAAGATGAAGACAAAGAACCTAATCCAGGTGAAGTGCTTGATGATTACAGTGAACTATATGAAGAAGAGAAAACTGAAAAATATCCATTATTAACGGGTAAACAAACTTATAAAGCACATCATGGATATATATTAAATGAAGAACAAGGTTATAATCACTGGTTCTATCAAGTACTAGTTGATGATGAATTTATTGATATGACTTATGATTCAACAAATGCATACTTTAGTTATGATGAAGCAATTCTTAATCAAAACATTATGATGCCATCTGTTGATCATAAAGTTGTTCGTAAGTTTGTCGCACCAATTCAAGGCAGAGTAACTGTATCAGGCAAATATTCGATGGCAGAAGTATCAGAGTTTGACGTTACGGTTTCACTTAAATTAAATGGTGAAACAATTGATATAACTAGTCTTTCTAGCGATTTAAAGGGGTCTGATCTTGAAGGGTATTATCATCAAGATGTACTTGATTTAAATCAAGGAGATAGTCTATATTTTATTGTTGAAACAAAAGATGGGTCTGGTCAGAAGGTTTCTTGGAACCCAACAGTTGATTATTTAGAACAAATAGAAACAAGTCTGCATTATAACCATAAGGGTGAATATATTGGGGATGTTCATCCATTCTATGAAAATAATCAAATGTATATGTTTTACTTAAAAACTGGTGGTTCATGGAAAACAGAACTTTTAATCAGTAAAAACATGATTACATATGAACCGACGCCACTATATTTAGATGATACAAATCCCCCTGAGATATCAAACTACTATGCATTAGGTGTTTATAAGGATCAACACTCAGGTGTATATCGTTCATACTTTGGAATGCATAATGCCATGGGAAGTTCAAAGAGTAATGATTTAATTCATTGGTCTGGCGGCTATTCAGTAACAAGTGACTTCTTAACTGGATATAAAGCATATCATCCATATGAGACATTCCCTTCGGGTGGTCGAGACCCATATGTCTTCTATGATCCAGATATTGATAGATACAGATTAGTTGCACTTTATTATCACACCAACACACAACAACTAAAAGATAGTGCAATCGGTATGTTAACATCCAAAACGAATACTGGTGAAACTTGGGAGACTAATGCATTTGAATTAAGACGATATCCAAACGCACAAGCAGGTGAACCGGAAGTTCCTCAAATGATGAAAATTGGCAGAAGATGGTATTTACTTGCGAGCGAAACAGGTATTACAACCCATCACGTTGGTGGTCCAAGTTATTGGATTGGAGATTTAGATACACCAATTGATCAGCAGGATTGGAGTAAAAAGGAAAAACATGTCTTAGATGGTGAAGATTTGGCAGCGGCTCAGTTTGTACAAATCAAAGACAAGTATTATTTATATGGCTGGTTACCACAAACATATAATCAAGGCAACTGGGGTGGATACATTAATATTGCCCATGAAGTTTTCCAAAGAGCAGATGGTACTTTAGGTGTTAGACTTGATACCCATATGCAAAAGATTTTAAATAGAGGAAAGATATACCAATATGAACCAGGGGCAGTTGGTATTCTTCAAGGAACTTTTAATCAAAATGAAAACTCAATCGTATCAACAGGTTCTAACGTTAATGAACTGTTATTTAGCGGCACATACCAAAGATCGCTTGTTGATGCGAAAATCAAGTTTGAATTAGGTGCTTCATATGCTGGAGTAGTTATCAAACAAAACAGTAAAACATACGAAGTTATTGTATCTAGGGAGAATGGTAGCACTTATATTTCGATTCAGAATTTAATGGATTTATACCATCCAATTAGCAGCAAGATTAGAATTGGGGATGATCAAATGGTTGATATAAATCTAAAACTTGTTATTGATAGATCAAATTTAGAATTATTTATTAATAATGAGTTTGCCTTAGTAGGAAGAACCTCATTAATTGGACCTAGTGTTGAATTAGGGTTAATCGCAAAAGGCTCAGGGGTAGAATTTAGTCAAGTTTATGTTTCAAAATTAGCTTCAACAGAAAATATATTTGATAAATAAAATAGGAGAAAGTAAGATATGAAAAAAATATTTAGTACACTTTTATCAGGGTTATTGCTATTTGTCTTTGTAGTATTTAACATAAATAGTGTATATGCTGCGCCAGGTGATATTATTTTTGAAGAAAACTTCAATGATATTGCTGATGGTGTAGCCTTTGGCAACCCAGGTGTTGGCGGTGGGATGAAAGTCCAAAATGGAATTCTAAAAGGTGCATCAGCCGGTGGTTATGAAACCAACGATTTCCCAGCTTTAACGTGGAATGAAAACTTTGAGTTCACAGTGGACTATAAATTCCCGAATGAAAGTACTGGTGGATTCATTGGTATTCAGTTTGTTGGTTTATTTGATAGTGGTAATACTGAATTTAACTTACAAAAAGCTGTTGGTGATTCAGGTTATGCAATCATTAAAAACGGTGATATGGGCATTAACATTTACAATAATACAGCAGATACAGGTGGTTTAGTACCTGGTGCTCTAGTGATGGAATACAATGTAACATATACAGTTAGAGTGATTAAGTATCAAAACCAATTCGAGTTTTATATTAATGATGAACTAATCATTAAGACCGCTTTAGAAGGCGCTAAAACACCAACTGGTGCATTTTTCTTCCACTATGACACAGATGGATTTACACAAGTTGAAATTGACAACTTAGTCGTAAAAGAATCAGCACCAATTGAAGAAATTTATTACTTACCAGGTGAAACACTATTTGAAGCAGACTTTACTGGTGCAGATGGTTTATATGGTGAAAAAGTAGGCGATGAAGGTTTAGTCGTTGAAAATAATGTATTAGTTTCTAAATCAGCTAACTTACAAATGAGTAAAGTAACTGATGAATCATTAATTATTAACAAACGTAGTTCATATAACTTTGATGTTGAATTTAAAGCTACATCGGTCGGTAGTTTTGGATTTGATCTTAAATTACCAGTTACAGAAGGTAGTTTAGATGGTATTTTATCATTTGAATTAGTAAGAGAAGCAGATGGTAAAGGAAAATTCTTAATTAAAGATGATGGTGCAATCATTTCAGACAGTACAAATGTACAAAAAGGTGGAATTATTGCAAACCCAATTACATTAAATGCAGATGTTATTTATCAAGTTAAAGTTATTCGTGACAATGAACAATTTGAAGTTTATGTTGATGATGTATTAAGAATTAAGTTTGCTGCAAGAGTTTATCAAAACTATGAAGAATTAAGATTATTTGCAACTGCCGATGCAGTAGAAGTATCTGCATTTGATATTACATACGCAGCTAAAATTACAAATCGTATCATATTAGATGATGTGGTACTTCCTGATGGCATCTTAGTAGCTGAATCATTTAATACAGCAAAATTAGGAAATGAATTATACGAATTAAAAGATCCAAATGGTCCAAGATTAATGGTTGATACAGATACTACTTGGAAAGAACCATTTATCAAACGTTTATACCCACAAAATTATGTATCAGCTGAATTTGAATTAATCCCTCAAGATGGTTTATCAAGAGTCGGCTTCTACATGAACTTTACAACAAGAATTTATGTTGATGTTGTTTTAAGTGCAGACAAGACTTCGTTTGTAACTAGAATTTCTAGAGATGGCGATGTGTTAGTTCACAACAATGAACCATTAAAAGGTGGAAAAGTAGATACACTTCCAATTCCAACTGAAACATTCAACTTAGGTTATTCTATTGATTTTGCAGATGGCCAAGCAGTTATTAAAGTTTATTTAAATGGATTACTAACAATTGAACATACATTAGCAATTGAAATGACTGGAACTGATGTTGAATATCGTTTATTTACTGCGAATACTAAAGCTTATGTAGATAACTTATTAATTACAACTATTGAAAAGCGTGCGAATGTTGTAAGTGATTATCAATCAAATTACGATGCAATTGAAAATGAATCATTATACTTAGATTTCTCTGGTACACCAGGTCAACAACTTCCAAACTTTGCACATGAAGGCGATGGATTCGTGTTTGATGCATATGGTAAATCAGTAAGATCAGCATCTACGAATAAATATAATGCATCTTATATTGGTCCAGATGATCTTGCACAATTCACATACATTATTCAAATGCAAGATATGGGTACATATAAAGATGGTACTGAACATATTGGTGGATTATCATTTAGAGTAACTAATGGCCAAGGTAGAAATGACTTAGAAATTAAAACAGATGCTGGTACTGGTGGTACAGTTGTAAACGTGTTCCACAGTAGTGGTGTAAAATTAATGGATTCAAAGAGTGCTGAATTAGGTGGAGGATTCAACCCTGATTTAATAATCCTACCAGGAACTAAATTTCAAGTAGCAATTTATGTTCAAACTGGTGGTTATATTACTGTTTATATTAACGAACATAAGATGATCCAAGGTTACTTAGGAAGTGATGTTGTTGGTGGATTCGGCTTTAGAAGCTGGAACTCAAATATGGAATACGATAACCTGTTAATCGCTCCATTACAACAAACATTTCCAGATGGTTCAGAAGTTACAGCACCTCCTGTAATTGAAATTCCATTAGAATCAATCAATTTAACTTCTAATACAAGTGAGATCACAACTGAAGAATCAGCAATTATTTCAATTAACAGAAACCCATATAACGCGACATTTGAAACAGTTAAATGGTATGTTAACGATGTTTTAGTTTCTGGTCAAAGTAACACTTCATTTACATTCTCATCAACCGAAGTAGGTACATACCAAATCAAAGCTGAAATGGATGGCATCATGAGTCCAGTTAGAACAATTACTGTTGTTGCAGTAGAAGTTGAAGAACCAATAACAGAAGACTCAAATGACTTAGTATTGATTATCTCAATTGTTTTAGGATCAGCTGCAGTTGTTGGATTAGGTGCATTTGTAACATTCAAATTTATTAAGTTTAAAAAGAAATAAAAGATATTAACCATTAAGGGAAGGTCAAACTTCCCTTAATGTCCATTAGGAGAATTAGCTATGTATATTGGGATTGATTTAGGTACAAGCAGTTTAAAAGCGGTTTTAGTTAATGAAGGTAAAATCATCAGAACTGAATCAAATACTTATGAACCAGATATTCCAAAACCAACTTGGAGTGAACAAGATCCTGAAGTCTGGTATCATGCAATGGTTGACGTTTTAACACGTCTAGTAAAGGGCTATGAAAAAGATATTGAATCTATTGGTATCTCTGGTCAAATGCATGGTTTAGTCATACTTGATGAAAATGACCAAGTCATTAGAAAAGCAATGCTTTGGAATGATCAAAGAACATTTGGTGAAGTGGATTTTTTAAATCGTATTATAACTAAAGAAAAATTACTTAAAGAAACAGGTAATATTGCAGTTACTGGCTTAACACTACCAAAATTGTTATGGTTGAAGAAAAATGAAACACAAAATTTTAATCGAATCAACAAAATCATGTTACCTAAAGACTATTTAGTTTATAAACTTACAGGTAAATTTGTATCTGAGGTGAGTGATCTAAGTGGTTCATTATTCTATGATTTAAAAAAGCACACTTATAGTAAAGATTTATTAACTATCGCCCATATAAATGAGGATCAATTACCAACTATATTAAAATCATATGATGTAGCAGGTACTATCTTAAAGAATATAAAAGAAACCATTGGCTTTATAAAAGATGTTAAAGTAATTGCTGGTGGTGGAGATCAAGCAATGGCTGCAGTTGGTGCTAATGTTATTAAAAATGGCGACTTAAATATCTCACTTGGAACAAGTGGGGTTGTACTTGCAGTAACTGATGAACCAAAAATTGACTACCAAACGTATCTACATGCCTTTTCTCATGTGAATGATAAATATATCCTAATGGGTGTAACATTATCAGCAGCTGGAGCTTTAGGTTGGTGGAAAAAGAATTTTTATCAAGACATGCCTTATGATGATATATTTAATGATATAATACATGCACCAATTGAAGATACAGTATATTTCTTACCATATTTAAGTGGTGAACGTACCCCAATTAATGATCCTTTTGCAAAAGCTACATTTGTGGGAATGTCACTCAATCATAAGAAGATGCATTTAAGTCGTGCATTAATTGAAGGTGTTACCTTTTCATTAAAATCTTGTTATGATAGGATTAAAGATTTAGAAATTGATATTAAACGAATTAGAGTCACCGGTGGTGGTTCTAAAAATGAAATTTGGTGTCAGATGATTGCAGATATTTTCAATGCTGAAGTGGAAATCCCAGACAATCCAGAAAGTGGAGCATTTGGAGCTGCCATTACAGCAATGATAGGTCTTAATGTTTACAAGAGTTTTGATGAGGCATGTGAAAAACTCATACCAACCCATAAAAAATACGCACCAAATAAAGATAATGTTGAGTTGTATCATAAAAAATACATAAATTATCTAGAACTTTATCCAGCTTTAAAAGAATATTTTCAAATAATTTAGTTATCATTCGTAGGAGTATTAAAATGATAAACATAAAAGAAATTGCGAAAATCTGTAATGTCTCCCCATCTACAGTGAGCAGAGTAATTAGAAAGAAGGGTTATGTTTCTGAAAAGAACAGAACCCTAATCGAAGAAACAATTAAACAACACGGTTATGTTGCAGATGAAAATGCAAGAATTTTAAGATATGAAAATAGTAATACTATTGGTATCATTATTTCCGACATCAATAACTTTTTCTATAGTTTAATTTTAGAAAAACTAGTTAAAGATTTTAGGGAACAAAATTATAAAGTTATTATTACGTATAGTTTTGAAAATCCAGATATTGAAAGAGAAAACTTTCTATCTTTAATGTCGTATCGTACCAAGGCAATCATTTTTATTCCAACCTCTGATCGAAACAGAGATCTCGTTGATATTGCCTTAAAAAGAAATATCTTAGTTCTACAACTATTTAGAAAGCCATATGATGATATTGGTAGTTTAACTGTAGATGATGCTCATGGTGCTTTTTTAGCAACCAATCATTTAATTAATCAAGGATGTCATAACATCTTCCTATTATCGGTTAATGTTAGACATACACCACACCGTTCAATCGGTTACATCAAAGCACACGAAGAACATAAAATTCATTACAATGAACAAAATATTTATAAGTTCTCACCAAATGATTCAATTAAAGATGTCATTAAAGAAGAAATCATTAAGAAAAAACCAGATGGTATCATCGCCGGTACTAATACATTCGGCTTAAATACAATTAGTGCGATTTCTGAATTAGATGACTCATATAAACATATTAAAATTATTAGCTTCGATGATATTGATTGGTTTAAACTACTTAAGATTTCAACAGTTGCACAACCAATTGATGAGATTTATCATGCAATTTATGACTACATTGTAAAGAGACTTGATCATCATCAATTACCAAACGAACATATAAAGATTATTCCAGAACTAATTATTCGATAACTACTTAAAAAATTCATAAGGTTGATAACCTCTTTTTTGGGTTATCCAAGGAAAAAATATGCAAAAAATTCTATTTTTTGATGATAATGGTTTAAGTATTAAAAAGAATTTTAAAAGAAAAGTAAACAAGTTTAAGTTAATATCTAAAACACCTTATATTGATCCATCTAGTGAAGTTGTCAGCTTATCTTGGGCTTATCCTTCTGTTTTTTATATTGAGAAATTAAAAAAATATGTCATGTATTACCAAGGTTGGAGTGTTGATTATCAAAAGATGAATCATAACCTCCCTTTAATGGCAATGAGTGATGATGGTATCAATTTTTATGCTGTTGCAAGCGAATCATATTTTCCTTATCCTAACAAAATACTATTTAATCAAACATTACCTCAAGATTTAGATGATTTAAAATACAGTGAAAGTCAGTTTTTTGAACTAAAAAACACATTCAAAGATTTTAAGTACATCTGTTTAGCCTTATATAAAAATAAGCATAATGAGCATATTGCTAAAACTTTTATTTCAGATGATGGACTAAATTTTAGATTAGATTCCAATTTAGTTTGGCATGAAGGTGGTGATGCACCAGATTATGCAATGTCTATTATTTATCATAAAAAATATAAGAAATATGCGATTTATAAAAGACCAGCACATACCGATAGAAGGATTAGTCTATCTTTTACAAAAGATTTTAAAAATTATACAAAACCGTTGGTTGTTTTATCTACTGATGGATTGGACAATGGTCTTGCTGACATGTATAGTTCATACATGATGGAAAGTGAAGGTTTTGGTTATATTGGATTCATTTCGGTTTATAGCACACCAAATTCACTCGGTACATCAAGCTTACCTGGACATAAATTTAAAGGTGGTGATGTCTTACTTCAACTTGCCTACAGTGAAGATGGCATCATCTTTAAAAGGTCATTAAGAGATGATTTATTGCCTAAAGAATCAAACATGATGTGTGCCTATTTATCTTATAAGATTTCTTTAAAAGATGAAGACAGATACTATATCTCGGGCACTGATGAACCTCATGGTTATACGACACCTGGACATGGTAAAATTAGTGTCTTTTCGATGAGAAAAGACGGATTTATGAGTCTTGATACGAATAAGAATGGATTGATCATCACTAAACCGTTACTTTATGAAGGTGGAGATCTAAAAGTTAATCTAAAAGCGGATTATGCATTCTTTAGCATTAAAGATGCATATGGTAAATCAATTCAAGGCTATAACTTTAAAGATTCAGTAAGGTTTAGTGGGGATGATGCATCACATGTTATTAAATTTAAGAGTAAAAAAATAAATGAGTTAAAGGGGAAAGTCTTAACACTTGCCGTTAGGCTAAGTAAGGGGAGTCTTTATAGTATTCAAGGAAACTTTAAAGTATTAACACCCCATGAAGCAGTTGTTCAATTAAAAGAAGGTGACTTATGACAACTAAACAAAGAATTTTAGCATTTGAAGAACAAAAGAATATTTTATTAAATGATCCTTATCGTCCACTATATCATTTAGCTTTATTAAATCAGTATGGTTTGCCAGGAGACCCTAATGGTGGGTTTTATGCAAATGGTAGATATCATATGATGTTTTTATATGAAGACGTTGAGATTGGATATAAATGGGCACATCTAAGTACTTCTGATTTACTTCATTGGCGCCATCATAAAGATGCTATAGGACCAACAGATACAACTGGTGGTTGTTTTTCAGGTGGCGCGTTTGTTGAAAATGATACTGCCTATTTAACCTATTGGCAACTCCCAATTGGATATAGAAACCACACTTCATTAAAAGGCACAGGTATTGGTATTGCTGAAGCATCTAGCCCATTATTTGAAGACTTTGTTAAAAGAGATGAGTTAATCATTGAAAGTGATGAATTTGGGTATATTGATATTAAAAATGATCAAGGTGAGTTAGTCGAATCAATTGGTGCATCTGACCCAAGTAATATTTGGAAACACAATGGTAAATACTATATGCTAACAGGTAATCTTCAAGTACTTGATAAGCATGGAAGAAACCTTGATTCTAAAGAAGAATATAAAGGGGATTTTGCTAGTTTATTTGAATCAGACGATTTAATTCATTGGACATATAAACATAGATTTTACCAACGAGATCGAACAAATCAGTTTACCGAAATATCAGAAGATAGTATGTGTGCATCTTTCTTACCACTTCCTAGTACTAGACTAGGTGGTAAACTATCTAATAAACATCTTTTACTATTCATTTCTCATAATTTTGGTTGTCAGTACTATGTTGGAACATATAAAGATGATCATTTTTATCCTGAGCTTCATGGTAGACTCTCATCATATAATAGAGAGTTCTTTGCACCAGAGGCAATAATGGATCAAAATAATCGACAAATCTTCATGGCTTGGCTTGGCATTAATTTAGAAACTGAAATAGATAAAGGTTGGTCTGGTGTTTATAGTATTCCAAGAACTGTTTGGTATGAAAACGATGAGTTTAAAATGGCACCGATTGATGAAATAAAGAGATTAAGATACCAAACAACATCATTTAATAATGTATTGATTGATAAAGAAGGATTTAGACCAAAGATTAATTTAGATGCTGTTGAAATAGAATTTAACTTAATGAAAAACCTAAAAGTTATCTTGTATAACAAAAAAAATGAAACTCAATATACATCTTTATATATAGATTATGATAAAGAAGAACTCATTATTGATTCTACTCATAGTAATTCTAAAGGTATCAAAAAAATAGATTTTACTAAGATTAAGCCAGTTTCAATTTTTAAATCAAGATTATTTATCGATAAAGGCATTCTTGAATTATTTATCGGTGATAAATATGCAATATCTAAGAGACTTTATCTTGATTACGAGCCAGCAATTAAGTTTGAAAACACTAAAGAAATCAAAATGAATAAGATAGTTGTTCATGATTTAATGCCAACTAATCCATTTTAATCATCACCTATCTATACCTCCTAAAGGTAAACACTGTATAGTATTGAAATACAGTTTTATAAATAGGAGGTATTTTTGTGTTATTTTATAGAAGTTTACACATAATTAACAATTGTATGCGCATTCATTCGCATTTTACGGTTAAAATCTATCTATTTTATAAAATTAAGATATATAATAATGAAAATCTAATTTACAAAAAGATCAGTTAATTAGAAATAAAGAATGGAGGATAACCATATGTTACTAGATATACTTAACCATAAACGTTTTATGTTATATTTTGCACTTTACGCATTTGTTGTGCTTATTTTAAGAATGGTTAATTTTACCTCCCTTAATTTAACTCAAGAGATTATTGATTTTTTAGTCTTAGGTGTACCATTTGTCTTACTTGCTTTATTAACCTTTAAAGTATTTCAAGATGTAACAACAAAGTACCAAAAGTTTACAAATTATAAATTCTTTTTGGAATACTTGTTTATATTCATTTTTATTACTATCTTTGGTTTTAACTTAGAAAACATCATTGATAATAAATTATACTTAAGTATGATCATTTCAACCTTCACAGCGATGTTGATCTTAATCCTAAGTTATCCTGGATCTGTTTATTACAGTGGTTTATCAAAAGATGATTTGAATGCCATTCTTTCTTGTGTGTTAGTTTTAATGATTGGTGTGATTGCATTTGTATCATACTTTTTCTTACCAATGTTTAGTGTAACTCAATCAGTTGGTAAATTAAATCTATCAATGGTTGAATTGATTTTTAGCCCGAATTATACACTTTCATTTTATATACCAGCTACAATTGGGTTTATTCAAATCTTGATGAGTATCTTTGCATACTTCACACTTTATTATCCTAAATTAAATTCTAAATCAATGACTTTTGGGATTATTCATTTAGTCTTAGCGCTACTGTATTTTATTAGCTTACCAATCATTGTTCTTGAAAACGTAAAACCTGGCATTATTGAATTTGAATTAGGTTATGGTGCAATCCTATCTGGTAGCATGATGATCCTAATCGGATTTAGTCTCATAATTAGAAGTCCTCATGTGTGGAATAAAAAGGTTAGAGGTGAATTCCACCAAGAAGTATCAAAGAGTATTGCACTAATGAGACTTGAAAAACTATATGAATTAAAGCTAAAAGGTGTTATTACAGATAGTGAGTTTGAACGTAAAAAGAAACAAGAATTAGATGGCATTTAGAAAAGGAGAATTATTCTCCTTTTTTTATGCTTTATGTGATACTCTAAAATTAGAAGCTTCAAACAAATACTTTGGGGAAAGTATATAAAAAGTTAAGTATGTA